>WTJA01000062.1 GCA_011524995.1 Alphaproteobacteria bacterium
TATCTGGATTGGCGCAGGGCCGGCAGAGCCTGGCAAGATGCTCCATAATACAAGCTATGATTTTAATGATGAGATACTACCTCTTGGCGCGAGCTATTGGGTACGGCTTGTTGAAACAGAATTAGCGGTTCGGTAGCGTCATTATGGGAAAATTCTGGATTATCCTCGGCTTTCTGGCCGCCTTTTGTTTGTCTGTCTATGGCGCCGGTCTTGTCTGGCAAGAAATGGGTGATATTGAGCTTGGCTTTCATGGCTGGGCAGCTCTCTTCTTGGGGAGCGCTGGCACCTTTGGTCTTGGTGTGGGGCTCATGGCATTGAGCTTTTATTCTCATCGGCGCGGCTATGATGAAGAAGCAGCTGATCATGATGAGTTTTTCGATCAATAGGGTGTCATCTACTGCGAATCATCGCAAATTCAGGCATTTTGAAGCCGATTAAGTCTTAAAATCCGGTAAGCTATACCGTTGATTTTCTTGCTGAAACCTGTGTAACGCCTTGAATTTGTTCACTTAATGTTCTGTACTTTCAAAAATCTTGACAATCTCTGTTCTTTAGCGCAGAACAAACAATGAACAAAATATCATATCTGACAGGGTTTGCTCTCATAAATCAATGATGAAGCGCTGTTATCATCGCCCTGTCACGCCTGTTTGCAAAGGCGCTATTACAAAAGGAGGTATCAGTGAATAAACAACTTATTTTTGATCATTTGCATGCCTCTTATCATATGGCATCGCAGCATCAGGATGTGGCGCGTCTCTCGCTGGGTGATAAGGCGTTGGATAAATCATGTGGTGGCGGGCTTCTAACGCGGCGTGTTCATCTCATCAAAGCGCCGGCGCGTACCGCTTATGCCACAGCCTTTACGATGGCCTTATTACATCAACTCACACAAGTGGTATCAGGTCCTATTTTATGGTGTGGGCCGGTGCGCCATGGTGGGGCAGGGGCTGTCTATGCCAATGGTATGGCAGAATTTGGCCTATCGCCTGATCAGTTTATCTTTGTCTGTGAATCGCACCCGTTGCGCCGTCTTAGTGCCTGTGAAGAAGCGCTTGCCACACCGGGTTTGGCTGCAGTGGTTGGGGAATATGGCCCGCTCTATGAAAAGTCAGATTTGTGGGGCAAGGTAGCACGCCGCTTGCAGCTCGCCTCTGAAAAAGGCACAGCGACAGCCTTTTTGCTTGGCCAAGACGGGGCGGCATCAGGTTTTGAGACCGCCTGGGATATTGCCCCGCCCCGCCAACAATTGACAGATCAGCAAGATTGGCGCCCTGTCTGGGATGTGTCGCTCACACATGCAAGGGGGGGACGCAAAGCGCATGCTTCGCTGTTATGGGATTCAACCTCTCATCACTTGATGACAGCGCCAACGCCAGTGATGCGCCCGGCTATGCCTGCCTCTGTTCCGCCTGCTTATGTGGCACAGGGCGCCGCGCCCTCTTATCAGCCGCAGCTATCCTATGGCTCATAAGAGGCAGTCGCCATGTCACAGCTTGCCACTTCTCCTACCAGATCAGACGTGCCTCTTAAGGCAGGGCGTCATGCGCGTTTCATTTATATCTATCTGCCTGATCTAGCGACAGCACAGATAGCGCGTCGTGCCAAACTAGACCAAGACTCCCCCCTTGCGCTGTATCAAGCGGTCAAAGGGGCTGACAGGCTCTGCTATACGAATGCGGCGGCGCGCGCTTTTGGGTTGCATCCTGATATGGTGTTGTCTGATGCGCGGGCCTTATCGCCGCTCTGTCGGTTTTTCGTCGCTGATCATGAGGCTGATCAAGCTTGGCTACATCTGTTGGCTAGCTGGTGTTGGCGTTACAGCCCTGTCGTCGGTGTTGATCCTGATAGGCTTGGTGTGTGGATTGATGCCACAGGCGCAAGTCATTTATGGGGCGGTGAGGCGGCTATGCTGGCTGATATTCAGTCGCATTTTGCCGCGCATCAGCTGACCGCTCATATTGTGATGGCGTCCTATTATGGGGCGGCCATTGGTGTTGCCTTAACGCAGTTACCACAGACGCCTCAAATCATTGCCGCAGACCCTAAGGCGCATGAAGACGCGATGACAGCCTTGCCTTTGGCGGCGCTGCGTCTCTCGCCTGCAGAGGTCACACAGCTGATGCAGTTGGGGTTGCAAACCATTGGTGATATCCATCAGATGAAACGCGGGTTATTAGCGATGCGGTTCCATGAGTCTGTCTTGCGCCGCAAAGACCAGATATTAGGTCATATCTCAGAGCGACCTATCCCGCTGCCTCATTTGCAACCTGTTTTGATTCAGCAACATTATGTTGAACCTGTCGCAGGCTTAGAGCCCTTAAATGAGATGGTAGCAGGCTTGCTCAAAGCCTTATGTGACCTCTTAGCACAGATGGGGCTTGGTTGCCGCGAGGTTGAAATTGGCTGGCAAACCACAGATCGCACGACAGGATATATCCGCCATCACTTATCACGGCCAAGCCGCACAATAGCCTTATTTATGCGCCTTTTTGCTGAGGCAGGCGCGCAAATCGAAGCCGGGTTTGGGATTGAATATGGCTGGGCCAAAGCAGGTGGGGTTAGCCCGCAATCTGCGACAGCGCTCATCTTTGATGATACCGGGCAGATTAGCGAAGATGAAGCAGATAAAATTAGCCAGCTTGTGGATCATTTAGCCGCGCGTCTTGGCGCTCATAAAGTGCAAACACTTGTATCTCATGATGTCTGGCAACCAGAAGAGGCACAGGCCTTAGTCCCTGCCCAACGCCATATTATGGCACGTGATAAGCGCGGAACTTTGGATATAAGGCCGCCTATCCCTGCGCCTTCTTTGGCGCCGCGCCCATTGCGTCTGTTATCTGTACCAGATCCCATTCAGGTGATTGCCTTATTGCCTGATCATCCGCCAAGCCAGATCAGGTGGCGCCATCAAAATTGGCGTATTCGTCGCGCGACAGGCCCTGAACGTATTGGGCCGCGATGGTGGCAAGCAACCCCGTCATCAGATTATCGCAGCCGTGATTATTACCGGCTTGAGACCGAAGATGGACAGCGCTTATGGGTATATCGTCAAGGCTTGCGTGAAAGGGGGGACAAGATCGATTGGTTCTTACATGGGTTTTTTGCCTGAGTTTTTTTGGCCTGACCTCCGCTTTTTCCTCTTGATGTGACAGATAAATTTATGACCACGGCACTGATTGGCGCACTGACAAATTTCAGCTTCTTAGAAGGGGCCTCACATCCGCATGAGATGGTTGAGACAGCCGCCGCGATGGGCTGGCATGCGATTGGCATTCAAGATAACGGCACAATGGCAGGGATTGTCCGTGCCCATATGGCGGCACGAGAGGCAGGGATTAAGTTACTCGTCGGTGTGCGCCTCACATTACATGATGGAGTTGATGTCGCCTTATATGCGCGCAACCGCGAAGGCTATGGCTCTATCTGCCAGCTATTAAGCCAACTTAACATGTCTTATGAGAGGCCCGCAGGCGAGGCAAGCTCCACCGCAGTCAAAGCCCATATGGCAGATATGGCACGCCTGTCCGCGCATGTCGCTGTGGTGATACAACCGCCATCAGAACCTGATGAGGGGCTGTACCGGCTGTATCAGGCATTGGCCACCTTGGTGAAAGGTCCCCTTTATGGGGGCGGCTATCTTTGCCGTGATGGCGGTGATGAGGCACGCCTTCATAAGATGCAAGATTATGCAAAAGCAGCCAATATCCCGTTCATCGCGCTAGCAGCGGCCCACTATCATATCTCTGACCGCCGCCCTTTGGCTGATGTCTTATGCTGCATCAAACATAAAACAACCTTGAAAGAGGCGGGGCATTTGCTTTCACGCAATGCCGAATATGTCTTGCGGACACCGCAAGAGATGCGACGCCTGTGGCGCGGCTATGAGGCCGCCTTAGACCAGGCTGATGCTTTTGCGCAAGACTGTGATTTTGCCATGTCAGAATTATCATATGAATATCCTGAGGAAATCTTATCAAAGGGCCGCTCAGCGATTGATGAATTGGATTTTCAGACCTGGCGCGGTGCTGCAGACCGCTATCCAGATGGGGTGCCAGAGATTGTGCAAGGCTATTTGCGCAAGGAATTAATGCTGGTGCGCAAATTATCCTATGCCCCCTTTTTTCTAACGGTGTTTGATATTGTGCGCTATGCGCGTAGCCGTCAGATTCTGTGTCAGGGACGGGGGTCTGCTGCTAATTCAGCGATTTGTTATTGCTTGGGGATTACCTCCGTTGACCCGGCACGCTCAGAACCATTATTTGAACGGTTTGTGTCTGAAGCGCGCAATGAGCCGCCTGATATTGATGTGGATTTCGAACATGAGAGACGCGAAGAGATCATTCAATATATCTATTTCAAATATGGGCGCCATCGCGCCGGTCTAGCCGCAGCTGTTATCACCTATCGTGGGCGCAGTGCCTTGCGCGAGATTGCGAAAGTCTTTGGGATGAGCCGTGATGTCCAAAATGCCCTATCAGGTGAAGTGTGGGGGCGTGAGCGGGCGCAATTTGATGATGAAATCTTGCGCCGGGCGGGGTTAAATCTAGATGATCCTAATTTGCGTTTGGTCTTGAAATTAGCGCGCCAAATGCGTGGCTTCCCGCGCCATCTCTCTCAGCATGTTGGTGGGTTTGTGATTGCCAGGGACAGGCTTGACCAGCTCTGTGCCATTCGCCCTGCCGCGATGCAGGACCGCTCACTAATTGAATGGGATAAGGATGATTTGGAATCTTTGGGTCTGCTAAAGGTTGATATTCTGGCGCTTGGGATGTTGTCTTGTATCAGGCGTGCCTTTGATCTGATGTATCATTATTATCATCAGGCGCTCACATTAGCCTCTATCCCACCCGAAGATAAAGCCACCTATGATATGTTATGCCGCGGGGAATCTGTTGGTGTCTTTCAGGTTGAATCACGCGCCCAGATGGCGATGTTGCCACGCTTACAACCGCGTTGTTTTCATGATCTTGTTGTACAGGTGGCGATTGTAAGGCCAGGTCCTATCCAAGGCGATATGGTGCATCCCTATCTACGGCGCCGGGCAGGGGTGGAAAAAGTAACCTATCCCTCTCTTGAGTTGCGCGGCGTGTTAGAACGCACCTTAGGTGTGCCGTTATTTCAAGAGCAAGCGATGAAAATTGCCATTGTTGGTGCAGGCTTTTCAGGTAGCGAGGCTGATCAATTACGACGCGCTATGGCAACCTTTAAAAAAGACGGTAAGATCCATGAATTTTATGAACGTATGGTGAAAGGCATGGTTGCCAAAGGGTATGATGAAGCCTTCGCCACGCGCTGTTTTAAGCAAATTGAAGGCTTTGGCACCTATGGCTTTCCGGAATCACATGCGGCCAGTTTTGCGCTGCTTGTTTATGTCTCGGCATGGCTGAAATGTCATTATCCTGATGTGTTTATCTGTGCGTTGATTAATGCCCAACCCATGGGATTTTATGCGCCAGCGCAATTAATTTCTGAAGCACGGCGGAGCAAGGTTGAGGTGCGTGCGATTGATCTCAACCGGTCTGATTGGGATTGCACGCTTGAGCCGCTTGCTGATGGGCGTCATGCTTTGCGGCTAGGGCTTCGTTTGGTGCGCAACCTGAGCAAGGCAGATGCCGAACGCATCGTGGCATGTCGTGTATCACCCTATGGCTCCTTAGAAGAGGTTATGCGTAAGGCAGATCTGTCTTTGGGGGCCTTGGAAGCCTTGGCAAAAGCAGATGTGTTTACCAGCCTCTCACTAACAGCCAGAGAGGCCTTTTGGCAGATTAAGAAATTAGGCAAAGAACAATTTCATAAATTACCGTTATTTGATGCCGCCCATCATAGAAGTGACAAGCTATCAGGCGAGACAGAGGTCATTCAATTACCAGAAGCGCATATTGGGGAAAAGTTGGTCATGGATTATGGCGCCACAGGCCTATCATTGCGTGCGCATCCTATCAGCCTCTTAGCCCCGTATTTTACGCAAGATAACTGGCAAGGTTGTCATATTGCTGCCACAGCACGTCATGGTCTGCGTCTGTCCTTGGTGGGGCTTGTGACGGTGCGCCAAAAACCGGGCACGGCGAAAGGGACTATGTTTATCACAATGGAAGATGGTGATTTCAGTTTGAATGTGATCATCTGGCCTGATTTATGTGAAACCTACCGCCAAGCTATTTTAAAATCGCGCCTATTAGGTGTGGTGGGGCGCATTCAGCGGGAAGGACGCGTACTGCATTTTATCGCAGAGCGTTTGGAGTCATGTGACCATTATTTAGACTATTTGCAAACAGCATCAGGCACGAAATTTGCCGCGTCAAAGGGGCGAAACTTTCATTAAATATGTGGTTGTGATTGACAAAAGCAGTGCTTTGGTTGTTGCTAGACAGGCACAAAAAGGAGGCGCTTATGGATGACCTTATTCCGCAAACCACTGGCCAACATTATACCGGTCGCTGCCATTGTGGTAGTGTCGCCTTTGCTTGTGAGGGGCCGCTGCGTCCCATTGTGATTTGTCATTGTCTTGATTGTCTGCGCATCGCTGGCATGAGTTGGGGCGCGACAAGTGCCGCTCATAATCTGTTCCGTATTACCAAAGGCGAAGAGATGATTGACTGGTATGCTTCGTCAGATTTTGCAAAACGTGGCTTTTGTAAGACATGCCATGCGCAAATGTTCTACCAGCTAGCAGATAGTGACAGGATTTCAATTGCGCCTGGAATGTTGGATAATCATGATGGCCTCTATAGTAAGGGGCACATCTTCAGAGAGTCTCTGCCAGCATGCTGCGTGCATGATGAAACGCTACCAGACATAGAAAGATATTAAGCGTCTTTATTGAGGGCAATCGGCAGGGCGATACAGGCTTTGCCAGAGCTGAATAAGGCCGCGCAGGCCGCGCGAGCTTCGGTTTCTTCTAAATTGCCAAAGCGCACACGCCAGAGTGGCATTTCACCACTCATCACAACAGATAATTCAGCTGGCACAAGTCTGAGGACCTTGGCGGCATTGCGCCTGGCATCGATGGCTGCTTTATGCGCATTGACGCGGCGCGTGAAGCTTCCTACTTGAATGGCCCAGCTCTCTGCCTCTTCGATACGAATGGGCACATCTTGCGGGGCTAATAATGCGGCTACTTCGACGCTGGCTGGTTTTGTTTGCGGCCTTGTTGGCATATTAGGCCGCGGCGGTGGTGGCGGCGGTACAGCCGCGATTTGACGAACGGCGAAAGGCTGAACACGCTTGAACTGCGCTGATAATATCTTGGTCATATGGGCATTACGGCTATTACCTGTCCGCCCCCCAAACACAACGCCAATCAGACGTACGCCATTGCGTTCAGTCGCTGCTACCAGATTAAAGCCAGAGGCATTGGTATAGCCTGTCTTAATTCCATCTGTGCCGTCAAAGCTGCGCAAAAGCTTATTATGATTGCCGTATTTGCGCCCTTTATAGGTAAAGCTCGTGCGTGAGAAATAATGATAATAGTGGGGAAAATCACGGCGAATAGCGACGCCAAGGCGCGCCATATCACGGGCGGTTGATTTTTGTTCGCGGTTTGGCAAGCCAGAGGCGTTCTTGAACGTGGTGTTAATCATGCCAAGGGCGCGTGCTTTACGCGTCATGCGTTTGGCAAATTCTCGTTCTGTGCCTGATAGGGCTTCTGACACAACAGTCGCAACATCATTGGCCGATTTGGTCACTAGCGCCAAAATGGCATTTTCAACTGAAATAGAAGAACCCACAGGCAGATAGAGCTTCGACGGTGACCGGCTAGCCGCCACACGTGAGACTTTAAGACGGCTATCTAATGTGAGCCTACCAGCCTCTATTTCTTCAAATAACAGGTAGAGGGTCATGATTTTTGTCAGCGATGCGGGATATAATTTTTTATCCGCATTGCGTGAAAATAGGACGCGTCCGGTGGCTTCCTCAATCACAATCGCCGCATAGCGATTGGAGGCTTGCGCTGGTGTTGTTGGCGTCATCAGCGCCAAACACAGCAAGGCAAGCCCAAAGTAAGAAAGCAGATACTGCCTTAATTTCACGATCACACCACTCATCGTAAATTCACGAAAACCACTTCATCTAGAAGAGGCTACGGTGAATCATACTAAATCTTGCGGTAATGTCTATGGTGCATTCGCATGAAAAACGTGAATTGTACCTGCCAAGGCGATGAGGATAGGCGGTAAAGTACCGCCCCTCCTCAAAAATGGGGCTAGCTGGCTTCAGCTGCCCTCTCATCTTTTGTGATGATAAGGGCATCTTGCTTCGCATCTAAGTCGATATGAAGCGTGTCACCTTCGCTATATTGTCCGTCAAGAAGCGAGGTGGCTAGGATATTCTGAAGCTCATTTTGGACAACTCGTTTCAAAGGGCGTGCGCCAAAATGTGGGTCATATCCCTTATCTCCCAACCATAATTTGGCATCCTCTGAGACGGTGAATGAAATATGTTTTTCCGCCAACCGCTCTTGAAGACGATGTAATTGCAGGTCGACAATCTCCGCCATATTATCACGGCTCAGCCGTTTGAATAGAATGGTCTCATCAAGACGATTTAGAAATTCAGGCCGGAAGAATTGATGTAAATCAGCCATTACAGCATCGCTTGCTTCTTCGGAGGCGGCATTATCTGGCAAGGCCAGCAAATGGTCAGCCCCAATATTAGATGTTAGCAAAATCAAGGTATTGCGGAAATCAACTTCGCGCCCTTGCCCATCAGTCAAGCGGCCTTCATCTAGCAATTGAAGAAGCACATTGAAAATATCAGGATGTGCTTTTTCCACCTCATCAAAGAGAATGATTTGATAAGGCCGCCGCCGCACGGCTTCGGTGAGGCTGCCGCCATCTTCATAGCCGACATAGCCCGGGGGTGCACCAATGAGGCGAGACACCGCATGCTTTTCCATATATTCGGACATATCAAGGCGCAAAATAGCCTTGTCATCATCAAAAAGGAAATCAGCCAAGCCTTTGGCAAGCTCGGTTTTGCCAACCCCTGTTGGCCCTAACATCAAGAAGGAGCCGATGGGCTGGTCAGGATCGCTGATGCCAGCTCTGGCGCGCCGTGTTGCATGCGAGACAGCCGATATCGCTTGATCTTGACCTATCACACGGCGTCCTAAAATGGCTTCCATTTGCAGCAATTTATCTTGTTCCCCTTCGAGCATCTTATCCATCGGGATGCCTGTCCAGCTTGCAATCACTTGCGCAATATGAGACGGCTCTACAGCCTCATCTGTTAAGGCTGAGGCAGCAACAGCGTCTTTGGCAGCCTTCAACTCGGCTTCTAAGGCGGGTAGGGTCGCATAGGTCAATTCTGCAGCTTTCTCCAAGGCCCCATCTCGTTGCGCTGTTTGCAAATGATACCGCGCTGTTTCTAGCTCTTGCTGCAATCGTGTGACTTCGCCGCGCTGCTGCGTAACGTCATCCCATTCTTTGGTGAGGGTTTGAGATTTGGCTTCAAGGCTCTCTAGCTCTTTGGCAATAGCAGATAGGCGCTTATCAGCTCGGCCTTCGCCTTCCTTTAACAGAGCGGCTTGTTCAATTTTCAAATGAACAATCTGCCTATCAATGTCTTCCAGCGCTTCTGGCTTGCTATCTGACTTAATCCGTAAATGGCTGGCTGCTTCATCCATCACGTCAATGGCTTTGTCTGGCAAGAACCGCTCATTTATGTAGCGTTGCGATAGGTGTGCTGCAGCAATAAGCGCGTCATCTTTGATACGAATCCCGTGATGAAGTTCGTATTTTTCCTTCAAGCCACGCAGGATGAACACCGTATCAGCCACTGTTGGTTCCTCAACAAAAACAGGCTGAAACCGGCGTGCCAGCGCTGAATCTTTTTCGATATAGGTGCGATATTCATCCAATGTGGTGGCACCAATACAATGAAG
>WTJA01000042.1 GCA_011524995.1 Alphaproteobacteria bacterium
ACCGCCGCACACCATTCATAATCTCGCTTGCATTTTTCGTTGTAAAATAGCGGACAAAACCCCTCCCTGTCGCAGTAGGTCTACCTCTGCATGTGTTTCAACTGCGATACGACATTGAATTTTGCGCGTGCGTTCACCTTTTCGCTTCCAAGCCAGAACAGTATCTAGCTGTATATCGATTTGTTCTGCGTTCACCGAAATTTCAAAACGGTCCGCAGGGGTGATGCCCGCAGTTTTAGGGATAAACGTATCCGTAATGGTTATTGGCAAAATCCCCATTCCGATCAGATTTGTGCGATGTATTCTTTCAAAGCTCCGCGCAATGATCGCACGACAGCCCAATAGCGCAACGCCTTTGGCCGCCCAGTCTCGGCTGGAGCCCATGCCATAGCGTTCCCCCGCAAGAATGACTTTGGAAATACAAAGATCATCCAATGCCTCAGCTGCCGAAAAGATGGGCATTTCCCCTATTTCTTCGACAACCGTGATGGATGGAGACGCCGTTTCACACAAATAATTTGTCGCCAAACGATTGGTGAAAAGCCCACGTAACATAACCTCCCAATTGCCGCGATAGGATGCAAAGACATTCAGATTATTCGGATCCGCACCACGCTCGATCAACCACTGGCCGGCCGCGCTTTTCGGTGCGATCAATCCTGCGGGTGAAATATGATCTGTGGTCATATCATCCCCCAAAACCATCAATGGCGCCGCGCTGTAGGTTCCAAGTTTGCTTGGTGAAACTTTCGCAAATTTGGGCCGTCGTAAACTGCGCGAACTTGGGTCCCATGGAAACTGCGCAGATTGTGTGCATGAAATCTCTTCCCAATCCGCGCTATTCGATGCGCGCGCAAATTCGTCGCGCACTTCATATGAACGCAACCCTTTTTTCAACACGGATGCAATCTCAGATTTGCTGGGCCAAATATCCCTAAGATAGACGGGATCGCCCATATCATTTTGACCGATGGGATCGCTCCATATATCGCCATCAATTTTTCCGACTAGGGCATATGCCACCACTAAAGGGGGCGACGCAAGAAAACCCAAATCAAGCTTGGGGTGAATGCGCCCCGGAAAATTTCGATTGCCTGAAACAATGGCACAAACGGCCCCACCCTGACCCAGTGCATCTTCGACATTGGCTGAGAGAGGACCAGAATTTCCGATACATGTTGTGCAACCGAAACCAACAATGTCAAAACCCATACGACTAAGAGGTCCTAAGAGCTCCGCGCGTTCTAGAAGCTTCTTTGCAGATGGTGACCCAGGTGCAAGTGATGTTTTGACCCATGATGGCACTGACAGGCCTAATTCGTATGCCTTTTTGGCAACTAACCCTGCGGCCACCAGTAGTGCGGGATCAGATGTGTTTGTACAACTTGTGATCGCCGCAATCGCGATGGCCCCATCGGGCAGATCTCCGTATGCTTTGTCAGACAGCGGACGTTGAATTGCTTCCTCAACACGTGCTTGCACCTCTGACGGATGACATGAGTCCTGAGGCCGCCGCGGCCCTGCTAACGCTGGGGCGATCTGCGCCAAATCAATCTGTATCTGCTTGTTGAAAATGGGGCTTGCATCGGGATCAAACCAAAGTTTCATTTGTTTAAATATCGGTTCAATCCGCTCAATTTCTTCCGTCGGGCGTCCCGTGCGTTTTAGAAAATTGATCGTTTGATCGTCTGCGGGAAAATATCCAGTCGAGGCCCCATATTCGGGCGCCATATTCGCAATCACCGCACGTTCATCTGCGCTAAGCGTTGAAACACCGTGACCAAAAAACTCAACAAAATTTCCTGTGACACCAAGTTCGCGCAAGCGATGCGTCACAACCAATGCAAGGTCTGTCGCAAACACTTTGTCAGGCAAGGCACCAATCAATTCAACACCCACGACGCTTGGCATTGCGATGGAAACAGGTTGGCCGAACATAACACTTTCGGCTTCTAATCCACCAACGCCCCAGGCCAGCACTCCAATCCCATTGATCATGGGCGTGTGACTATCTGTGCCCAGCATCATATCAGGATGAAACAACCCATCTGGTCCGCGCTGTAAAACGGATGCCAACTGTTCAAGATTGATTGTGTGCATGATCCCAGTACCTGGTGGGTTTACATGCACCCCCTGCAAATTGGCCGAAGCCCATTTCATAAACGCATAGCGCTCCTTATTTCGGGCAATTTCGGTTTTTGCGTTCTGCAAAGCGGCACCGCGTTGTCCATAAACATCAACAGCGATTGAGTGATCTACAGATACTTCTATGGGTAATTCCGGGGTTAGGGCAGATGGATCACCACCATGTTCTGCAAGCACATCGCGTAATGCTGCGATATCTGCCAATGCAGGCGTGCAGGTCGTGTCATGCATTAACAATCTGTTGGGCATGAAGCGAAATTCAAAATCGGTGTTGCGTCCTGACATCCACGCATCAAGCGCATGAGTTAAGTCGGCAGCATTTCCGCCATGGCGTAGGTGGTTTTCACTTAGCAGTCGCAGGGTATAGGGGATTTTTTCAACCCGCGTGCCGATAATTTGAGCGAGGTCAACATACTGCGCCTTTGAAATATCCAACTTCATCGCATCACGGCCTATTGCGTTGGACCCTCATAGGTCCATCTGTAATGCGGTGGTGTTGGTCCCTT
>WTJA01000115.1 GCA_011524995.1 Alphaproteobacteria bacterium
AAAGGATTAGCTTGATAGCTTTCCTCATATGAGAGACCAGGGGTTCCTTCAGGGTTGTTAGAACCGTCTCCATGATACTCATGGGGTTGTGCCATTTGTTACCTCCTATCAGGAAGCCTGCAGTTCGATTGCACAGGCGGGGTTCAGAGTGCCACAGCCCATAGCAAGACGACCAACCATCACGTCACCCTGATACAGGGTATGGACGTCAGAGCCAGTGGTCTGGACTTGAGGACCGATAGCTTCCACAACAGCAGCAGCATCCTTCATGTAGATGAGACCGCAGTGGGAAGAGAAGTCACCAGAGTAATCGTTGTTCTCACCTTCGATGCTCTCAACTTCACCAGCCATGAAGGGCAGGTTGTTGGAACGACGAATGGAGATACCAGCGATTTGATACAGACCTTCACCAGTGTTCAGAGAACCCTGAGTGGTGGTACCGTAATCCTGGTTCAGGATGTTCGTGTCGACCTGAGAGATCAGGGCGTAGTACTGACGCGGAGACAGCACAGCGAAACGTCCGGACTGAGGGATGTTCTTTTCATCCAGGATCGAAGCAGCTTCAAAGAAGGCGTCAACCAGGGACTGAGCATTGTACTCATTACCAGCACCAAGTTTGATGATGGAACCACCCGGCTCAGGACCAGGAGCAGCAGTGATCGGATGTGCTTCACGAGCAGCCAGAGCGATGGTGCGGAACACCTTCTTATCATAGGCTTCAGCCAGAGCATGACCAATCTTCTTGGTGATCTCAGAGCGCAGGCTATAGTGAGCCAGCACTTCATCCAGATCATACACGAAAGCAGAGGAGACCAGCAGGTCATCCATCACGATGGTCTTCTCAGCCACCGGAGGATCACCACTACCAAGGATAGGGGTGCCAGGGACATGATAGTCAGCAGTCATACGACCGGTGAAGATGAACTGAGCAGCCTTACCATTCCGCAGGGTGCGGTTCTGGACGGTGCCCTTAGCGATACAGGCGCTTTCATACGCCTTGAACATCTCACCGGTTGCGAGCTTTAGGTAGGTAGCATACTTAGCATCGTAAGCAGAGACGACCTGACCGTCAGGCATGGTGACAGTCTCACCGAACTTGGTACGACCAAGTCCAGGGAATTTATTGATACTACCAGTAGAGGTAGTGCGAGTATTAGGGGGTGACGACAGCGGGTCTACGCCATTCGCTGCGTCACCAAAGTTCCAAGTTGCCATTGTTCTAAAAGTAAAAAGTTATCAGACAACTATACGTATAGTAAAAAATTTTTTGTCGGAAATTTAAAGGCTTTCCATACCGGATCCGGTAGAGTTATCCGCCTTAGCAGGCTCTACCAATGACTGGGGGGAGAGTCGAACTCCCCCTACACCATCAGTCGATCTCTTTATACACTACACCACGGTAGCGAAGGGCATCAACGTGATAACGCTCTGCGCGCTTCTTCTGTGATGCAAGGAAACGAATGAGATTAATAGACATAATAGTTCTCCGTTAAACCACGCCCCGTTCCATGCGTGGCAATCATGCGACCCGAAGGTTGAACGTACGAAGATTAGGATGGTTCGGTAGTTGCTTCCTGGTAGTTAACTACAACAGGATCAATACCGGTTGCTGATACAGCAATAGAAATAGTTTGCTTGTCACATTGAGCAACAGCTGCAGCCTTGTAGGCATCGAAGGCAGCTTCATTAAATGCACAAGCAGTAGAATAATCACGGGGTACAGCAGCAGGATCGTTGCTACCATCCTCAAGATTGGTACGGATACCATTCTCAGAATAGTAGTCATCGATCAGCTCCTGCTCCTCATCCATGATAGGATATGCAGGGATGAAAGGAGGGTCACCCGCTTCGTTTACCCGGTAGATAACCTGAGACAGGTCTACGTTACTGGGATCATAAGCCATGCCCATAGTTCAGTCCTCAGGGAGTGGGTGCCGGGAAGCCCAGCTGTTCAGTAGGCTCAATCAGAGCATAGTCCAGACCGATGATACGGTACAGGGCTTGACCAACAGGCTGCAGATAGTATTGTGCAGTTTCAGTGTTGGCATTGTCAGGGTCATCACGCCGTGCAGTTTCAAACACGGGAGGAACCCGGAAGGAAAAAGTATCCTCAGTAGCTACAAGAAGAGACATAATTAATTAAGAGATAGGATTAAGGCATCCAATGAGGAAGCATTGCTTTAGGTAAATCGTCAGGCATGTCTACATCTGGATCAGCATAACATGCTTCGATGTCTTCAACATAAGTATCGTAGGAAAGTTCCTTACAATAATTAGATTCACATAAATCACGACCCCACAGGTATTTCTGCCAAGCGTCATCAGCACATTTCTGTGCTAAGTCATCTTTATCTATACCATCAGTGGGATCTTGATCTAGCCAGTCATAAGGCAGGCTAAGGTTGACACCATCTTCAGCTTCCTGCACGGTGCCTATTAAACATTTTCCGACACCAATACCATTAGCGTCGTACTCTCTCCAGGATGCGGTTTGATACAACGGGTACCGTGGGTATCGGAAATCCATTTGTTATCCAATAGAAGGAGCAGTCAGCGCCACTGGTGTGGTTTGGGATGACGCCAAGTCCAAAGGAAAGTTGTGAGCAT
>WTJA01000129.1:0-3762 GCA_011524995.1 Alphaproteobacteria bacterium
GCCTGATGAAGCTCATACATATGCGCACGGTCATGCGCTCTGGTCACGATGGTTAAATCAGGGCGTTGCTTGCGGGCATAAAGCACCAATTTGACCGCATCTTCCGGATTATCAAGCGCCACCATCAAGACTGAGGCCTCCGCCAAGCCCGCCGCTTTCAAAATGTCCGGACGTGTGGGGTCACCAAGATAGACCTTAAAGCCAAAGCGCTTCATCAAATTGATGATTTTCAGATTATTATCCAAAACAACCGTGCGGATACCGCTATTGCGGACCAAACGATTGACGATTTGCCCAAAGCGTCCGACACCGACAATGATCACAGGGCCTGTTTCATCAACCTCATCGGCATCAGGGGTGACACCTGCTCTGGCAAGACGCTTTTCAATCTGTTCATGTGCGATGAATAAGAGTGGGGTGACGAGCATGGATAAGGCCACAACCAATAATAATTGCTGACCTAAATCATAAGGCAGAACATTTTGTTGAAGACTAAACGCGATTAGCACAAAGCCAAATTCACCTGCCTGAGCCAATGATAAGGTAAAGAGCCAGCGGCTGCCGCCTTGCATATGAAAGAGCCGGGCAATGAGATATAAGATGCCAGCTTTGATCAGAATTACGCCGGCCATCATCATTGTGATAAGAAGCGGGTCAGCCAATAAGACTGTGAAATCAATGCCTGCGCCAACGGTGATGAAAAAGAGACCAAGTAAAAGCCCTTTGAACGGTTCAATATCGCTTTCTAATTGATGCTTAAATTCAGAATTGGCTAGCACAACGCCGGCGAGGAACGCGCCAAGGGCAGGGGATAGGCCAAGTCGTAACATCAAATAGCTGATACCAAAGACAATCAGCAGCGTGAAAGCTGTGAATAACTCACGCACCCGCGCCCCATGCAAAACACCAAAAAGCGGACCGGCCAAAAAATTACCAGCCAGGATGATGCCACCAATCACGGCAATGATCGCAAGCGCTGAAAGCCAGCCAGGGGCATCGGCTAGAAATTGCCCATCATGATAGCCTTTATTTTGCGCGGCATAGGCGGCGCTCTCAGCTGTCAGGTCAGGCAGCATCAAGAGCGGGATGATGGCAAGCATGGGGATAACAGCCACATCCTGCATGAGCAGGACAGAAAAGCTAGACCGACCTCCATTTGAGGATAACAGGCTCCGCTCATTGAGTGTTTGCAAGACAATCGCGGTGGAAGACAGGGCAAAAATCATCCCGATGGCTAGCGCAATTTGCCAGCTCTGGCCTAAGAAGAGCGCAATAGACGCAAAGGCTGCAATAGAGAGGCTAATCTGCAGGCCGCCCAAACCTAGTAATTTATGTCTGATTTGCCAGAGATGGCGCGGTTCTAATTCTAAACCGATCACAAATAACATCATGACCACGCCAAATTCGGCAAAATGTTGCAGGGCGCTGGTCTCGTTGCCAACAATGCCGAATAGCGGGCCGATGATAATCCCCGCTAGAATATAGCCTAGCACTGACCCTAATCCGAGGCGTGCGGCAATCGTCACTGCGATAAGGGCCGCGCCAAGATAGATAATGATTTGTAATAATAACGGGGCCATCTCTGCCTCATCTGCCAGTCTCGGAGACATCGTCTCTTAATTCCTAACTTAACAGGATTAAGAGGTAAGTGGTAGGGCGGCAAGACGTCTCATTTATGGGGAGACAGGATGCGAACCAGATGATAGCGCTAACGCGTCTTGTCTGCTAATCTGTCCGAGGCATCAAGCAGATAATAGGAGACATCATGTCAGATCAATCAGGACCCACCCTGTCACATAATGGCATCAGCTACGCGCTGTATGAAGGCAAGCCATGCGGGGGTTGTGGCGCTGATAATTGGCGTGGGGAGAAATTAGCGCTCGCCTATTTAGAACAGATTGATAGCTATCTTTGTCCGCCTTGTGTGACAAGCTATCTGGCGCAGGCTGAAAAGCCGAATTAATAGCGCGAAAACGGTAGCAGGCGGCGTATCTAAGCTATTCAACCAGGCAGGGCTAAGCCATCCTCTCACCCGGTTTTGCAGTTGGGGAGGCTAGCATGGCACAACGCATCACATTAGGGGACTTGTTTCACGACTGCGCTTCGCGCTTTGGCGACAAGCTGTGCGTGACAATGGCCCCATCGGGTGAACAACGCAGCTATGCCGCGCTTGAGCGTGAGATTAATCAATTTGCCCATGGCTTGCGTGCGCAATTTAATCTCTCTGTGCCTTATATGGCGATGATGCTTGAAAATAGCATTGCCTACCTAACCGCCTCATATGCGTTGAAAAAATGCGACATTGTTGAAGTGGCGATTAACCGTGCCTTTCGAGGCCCGTCTCTCGCGCGTATGATCGCATTAACCGAATGTGAATGGCTCATCACCTCCGCGGCACATTTCGATGCGCTCTATGATATTGCCTCTGAGCTACCGCATCTCAAAGGACTGATTGTCACTGATGATAAAGAGGGCGCCCAGCAGCGTTTCCCACACTGGCAGATTGTGGCATTTGGCGATATATTTGCTGAAGATGATAGCCATATCGCAAGCCAGGCTAAAGATACTGATACAGCGGTGATTATGTTCACTTCTGGGACGACGGGTATCTCTAAGGGCTGTGTGCTGTCTCATCGTTATGCGGTGCGCACAGCAGAGAATATGATTGCGCCCTATCGCTTAACAAGTGACGATATCAATTATACCCCCTATCCCCTTTCTCATATTGGTCCTGCTTTTTATGACATCTTGCCAAGCTGGATGGTGGGCGGTTCGGTGATTTTGCGAGATGGTTTTAGCCTATCGAATTTCTGGCCTGAAATTACGAAATTTGGGGCCACTTGGTTTATGTGTTTAGGCTCTGTGCAACAGCTTTTATATGCCGCGCCGCCTCGTCCAGAGGACACCCAGCATAAGGTGACAAGATGCTGGTCGACCCCTGCCCCTGTGCCCAAAGAGGCCTTTGATAAGCGGTTCGGGCTGCATTTGATTCCAGGTGGCGGCTATGGCTCAACAGATGCCGGCTGGGTCGTTGTCCCCCAATGGGATCACCCTGGCGGGATCGTATTGCCGCATTTTGAAGTGGCCATCATGGATGAGAATGATGATATCGTACCGGCTGGCCAACAAGGTGAAGTTGTCATCCGCCCGCGTGAGGCTGGTGTCATGTCGGATGAATATTTCGGCATGGAAGCCAAGACGCTAGAGAGCCGCCGTAATTTATGGTTCCACACAGGCGATATTGGCTGGATGGATGAAGAGGGGTTATTCTATTTCTCCTGTCGTATGGCAGAGCGGATTCGCGTGCGTGGTGAAATGGTATCAGGCTATGAGGTGGAAGAGGCTGTTCTCTTACATGCGGATATCGAAGATGCAGCAGCCATCGCTGTTCCTGCCCCCCTCGGCGAAGAAGATGTGTATCTGTTTATCACCTGCCGCCCAGGTGCCAGTTTGTCAGAAGAGGAGGTCATCTCTTATTGCCGCGGGGTGATGGCAAAATTCATGGTGCCAAAATATGTTACAATTTTGGATGAGATGCCGCGCACGCCGACTGGCAAGCCTGAAAAAGGCAAATTGAAAGAGATGGCGCTGGCGTTATTACCTGCTGCATAATTGACAAGGGCCGGCCTTTTCGCCAGTTTGGCGCCTAGGAATTTAGGTAGATATAAAAAGGTCACTCATGACGACATGTCTTGTTACAGGCTCTGATGAAGCATTTGGTCACTTGTTGATTGATTGTGTCACCTCACTGCGTCATGCCGG
>WTJA01000129.1:3862-9570 GCA_011524995.1 Alphaproteobacteria bacterium
ACAGCCTTGATAGCGCAAGCCAAGGATGCAGACCTTGTCGCGATTTCACAACGTAGCCGCTTTCATGATGGTGATAGCGCACGCGGCAATGGCGTGGAGTTCAATGCCTTTGGGCAGGCATTGCGAGCCAATTGGTATACGATGTTTGCGAATAAATCTAAATTGCCAAAGGCTGATAAACGGCTATTAGCAGCCTCACCCTTAATCAATGCAGGTATTTTTAGTGCCTCTGCCGCCTCACCTCTTTGGCAACATTGGCAAACTGAATTGCGCCATTGTGCGGCGGCCCTACCGTTGCGGCGGCGGACAGGGGCTGATCAGCTTGGCCTAGGCTTGGCCATTTATCGCCATAACCTAACCGTGCGGCTATTGCCTGAAATTTGCAATTGGCTCACTCATTTCCGCTATGATAGAGACCAGCACCTCTTTACCGAAACCGAACCCTTCTATGAGCCGGTCAGCCTCATGCATCTGGCTGGCATACCTCATCTTGTCCCGGAAAAAGAGGTTGTGTTTGAGGATGGTACAAGGGGTATCTTAGATCTCAGTTACCGGGCATGGCAGGCGCGCCGCCAAGGGTCGTGAGGCTCTTTAAAAGAAGAAGCAGAATGCAAAAGAGGGGCCTTGGCCCCTCTTTTTTATAAAGTTAGGTCTATTGTGCCTTATGCCACATCAAAGCGATCAGCATTCATCACCTTGTTCCATGCGGCAATGAAATCAGCCTTGAACTTATCGGCTGAATCATTTTGGGCATAAACCTCAGCAATCGCACGAAGCTGTGAGTTTGACCCAAAGACAAGGTCAACTCTTGTGCCAGTGCGTACAGGGGCACCTGTTGATCTATCAGACGCTTGATAGAGATTTGTGCCTGCAGGCTTCCATTCAACTGACATATCAAGAAGTGTCTTGAACCAGTCATTTGACAAGCTGTTATCATCGCTCCAGACACCATGGCCATCATGCGAAATGCCAAGTGACCGCATACCGCCGACAAGCACTGTCATTTCTGCAGCTGTTAGTCCGAGTAGCTGAGCCTTATCCAACAACATTTCTTCAGCTGACAAGCTATATTCTGTCTTCTGATAGTTGCGGAAACCATCTGATACAGGCTCAAGAACAGCAAAGCTCTCAACATCTGTCTGTTCCTGGCTGGCATCACCACGCCCAGCAGTGAACGGCACTTCCAGGCCAGAGGCCATTTCAAGTGCGACATTACCAGCTAGCACAATCACATCAGCCACAGAGGCGTTATGGGCCGCTGCAATAGGCTCAAGCACAGATAGCACATGGGCCAATTGCGCTGGCTTATTCGCTGCCCAATCTTTTTGTGGTGCCAAACGGATGCGAGCGCCATTAGCACCGCCGCGCATGTCTGAGCCACGATAGGTTGAGGCTGACGCCCAGGCTGTCTCTAACATCTCTGATTGTGACAGACCTGATGCCTTGATCGCGGCCTTCACAGCTGCCACATCATAAGAGGCGTTGCCGGCTGGTACAGGATCCTGCCAGATGAGCTCTTCTGCTGGTACTTCAGGGCCGAGATAGCGACCTTTTGGTCCCATATCACGATGCAATAGCTTAAACCATGCTCTTGCAAAGGCATCAGCTAGCTCTTCAGGGTTCTGATGATAGCGCTCAGAAATCGCACGATAGGCCGGGTCAGTGATGAGCGCCATATCGGCTGTTGTCATCATTGGTGTGACCTTTACAGAGGCATCATCAACCTCAGGTGCCATATCATCTTCGGCAATATCGACAGGGTGCCAGATATTCGCGCCAGCTGGGCTCTTTGTGAGCTTCCACTCATATTTAAAGAGCAGGTCAAAATAGCCATTATCCCACTGTGTTGGGTTGGCAGTCCATGGACCTTCGATACCTGATGTTGTGGTATCGCGGCCTTTGCCTGTGCCATGGCTGTTCGCCCAACCAAAGCCCATCTGTTCGATTGGGGCGCCTTCTGGCTCGGCCCCTACTTTTGCGGGATCGCCGGCGCCATGTGCCTTACCAAAAGTGTGACCACCAGCAACAAGGGCAACGGTTTCTTCGTCATTCATGGCCATACGACCGAATGTCTCACGAATATCCTGGGCGCTGAGCATTGGGTCAGGGTTACCATTTGGTCCTTCTGGGTTCACATAAATCAAACCCATCTGCACAGCAGCAAGCGGGTTTTCTAGTGATTGGCGTGTGCTTTCATAGCGCTTATCATCCAGCCATTCTGTTTCAACACCCCAATAGATATCTTCTTCAGGATGCCAGATATCAGGACGGCCACCGCCGAATCCAAATGTTTTACCACCCATTGATTCAATGGCAACATTCCCTGCTAAGATCAACAAGTCAGCCCAAGAAATGGCATTGCCATATTTTTGCTTCACAGGCCAAAGCAAGCGGCGTGCTTTATCCAAGTTGCCATTATCGGGCCATGAGTTGAGTGGTGCAAAACGCTGGGCACCTGTGCCCCCGCCACCACGGCCATCACCGGTACGATAGGTACCAGCGGCATGCCATGTCATACGAATAAAGAAGGGACCATAATGACCATAATCTGCTGGCCACCACTCTTGTGAGTCAGTCATCAGGTCATGCAAATCTTGCTTCAACGCTTTAAAATCAAGACCTTTGAAGGCTTCAGCATAATCAAAATCCTCACCAAGGGGATTTGATTTTCTATCATGCTGGCGCAAGATGTTCAGGTTTAACTGATTAGGCCACCATTGTGAATTTGATGTGCCAGTGCTTTGATTGCTCGTCATCGCACCATGCATCACAGGGCATTTTGCGTCATCCATTTTGCATCTCCTGTTAAAATGGCTTGTTGTAAGGGCGGCCTAACGGCCAGGAAAAAGGGCGCCATAATCGCGCAAATCTATCTCAACAATATTGGGTTTATTTCGGCAAAGTCAACATAGTTTGAAATGATTTCAAACTGCAGAAGGCCCCGTATTGCGCAAGGCTAAGAGGTGCGTTTCACCTTATAAGTGATTTCCACGGCCTCTAGCTCATAGCCTTGTGGTAGATCAGCTGAAGTGACGGGCTGCGAGAGGGCGGGGATATCGATAATTTCGCCGGTATCCACATCAAGAAGATGATGATGCGCGCCAATGTTCGTATCATAGGTGAGGTGGTCTCCAAGACCTGGCACAGCGCGTAACAAGCCCGCATCTGCGAAGTGGCGCAGGCTGTTATAGACAGTGCCGATGCTGAGATGGATGCCAGCTTGCTTGAGGGTGGTATAGACGCTCTCAGCACTCACATGCTTATCAGTCCCATCAAACAGATGCGCGGCAATAGCCAGACGCTGCTTTGTCGGGCGCATATCATGGTCACGTAATCTTTGTGCGAGCTGCTCGTTTGTCATCTTGTCACATCTATCGTCTCTACGCTTCCAAGAGTTAAGAAAAGCGACCCATCTGTCAAGTCATTGGCTAGTGCAGTGGCTGGCTGGGCGCGTTAATGTCTCATGCGGCTATCATTTTGGCTAACAAATCGATGCGCATCATGTTATGCGCAAGGCACATATAATAGCGGTGAGGAATGTCGCCGCATGTAAGGTAGTAGATAGGGTAGCAGCTCATGATGGATAGGCAGGCAAATCTCCGGGGGGCGTCATGGATGGTTGCGATGATGTTCATGCTCGCCATCTTAGATGTCATCATGAAATTTATGATGACAGAGATGCCCCTCTTCCAAGCCCTGTTTGTTAGAGGGTGCTTGTTGCTCCCTGTCACGGCGCTGATTTTAGTGATGCGGCAAGAGACAAAGATCAAAATTGAGCCCCAACACCGCTTGACCATCGCCTATCGGATTTTATGCGAGATGGGACTATCATTGACGATGCTGATGGCGCTGATGACGCTGCCGCTTGCCAATGTGACCATTATTTTGCAAGCCGTCCCGCTGGGGATGGTGGCTGCTGCGGCGCTGATTTTAAAAGAACAAGTTGGTGTGCGCCGCTGGTCAGCGGTTGTGATCGGCTTTATCGGGGTGGTAATTATCATTCAGCCCGGGGCAGAGGGGTTTACCACCAATTCCTTCTATGCTGTCACAGCCGCCCTTCTTTTCATCATTCGCGATATCCTTGTAAGGCGCCTACCATCGCATTATTCGACCACATTTCTGGCGGCGCCAATGGTGCTAGCCATTACCATCATGGGCGGGGTGATGATCCCCTTCACCGGATGGGTGCCGGTTCAGATGCATCACCTCATCCTGCTATTTCTGGCAGGGCTGGCTATTGGGTCAACCTATCTCATGGCTGTTCATGTCATGCGGATAGCAGATGTTGGCTTTGTCAGCCCCTTTCGCTATAGCGGGATTTTATTCGCCATTATCGGTGGCATTCTGTTCTTTGATGAATGGCCAGATCGCGCGAGCCTCATCGGCGCCACCCTCATTGTTGGCGCAGGGCTATATGCCCTTCACCGGGAACAGCTTAACCGCTAGGGCCGTTGCGCCTTCTTAACCAGCCTTAGCAATATTTCTCTGGGCCAACCCATTGCGCGAGGCTGTAGCGATCGCCATGCGCCCAGCCAATAGGCAAGATCTCAGCAAGCGCATCTCTGACCTCATCAGTCATGGTAAAGCTGGCGCCAGCCGCCAAGCCTTCCAAATGTGTCACCGAGCGTGTCCCAGGGATAGGGATAATATGGTCATCTTGATCCAAGGCCCAGGCAATGGCTAACCCTGCCGCTGTTAGGCCGATATCTGCTGCCAGCGCGCGGAACGGGGCTGTGGCTTTGATATTCGCTGACAGGTTCGGTTCCATAAATCGTGGATTGTCCTGCAAGAAGGGCACTTCCTTGAGCTTGTCGCCCTGATGCGGCTTGTCAGTCAGAAGCGAGCGTCCCACTGGCGAGAAGGCAACAAACGCAGTGCCGAGTGATTTGCAACTTTGAATGAGGCCCATTTCAGGAGACCGCACCCCAAGTGAATATTCAGATTGTACCGCCATCACATGATGAACCTCATTCGCCCGCTGCAGCGAGGTTGGCGCAATTTCAGAATAGCCGAAACCTTTAATTTTGCCGGCTTTGATAAAGCCTGCCAGCGTCTCTGTGACCTCTTCAATCGGGGTCTCAGGGTCACGGCGATGCACATAGAATAAATCAATCGCCTCAACCGATAAGCGCGTCAGTGACTGGTCTAATTGCTGGGTGAGATAAGCGGCATCATTGCGATGCGAGCGCACCCCCTCAGGTGACCGGTAAATCGCGGCTTTGGTCGCGACAGAGAATCTATCAGCCGCCGAGGGGTTCGCCCTGAAATAGGCGCCAATACAGGCCTCAGAAAACCCGCTACCATAGACATCAGCGGTGTCTAAATGCGTGATACCAAGATGCTGACAAGCATCAAGAATTTTGACTGACCCTGCCTCATCCATCGGGCCATAGAAATTAGAAAAGGACATCGCGCCATAGCCAAGGGCGCTGACCTGTGGGCCGCCCTGTCCAAGAGATCTCTGCTGCATTCTAATACTCCCTCTGATGTTCTGTCCTACCAGTTAAAACGCTGTCTTCTAACATGGCAGGGCAGAGGGCTGATGCAAGCGAACTTTCCCTTTTACTTTAGAAATAACGCAAAACAAATTTATAGGAAATTTGATAAGTAGCTGAAAAATAACAGAAAATTTTCAAAAAAAAATTCAAATTTTTTTTCATTCGTTAACGGTTTCTTTACCTCTTTCCGCTAGGCTCAAGGGATGGAAG
>WTJA01000007.1:0-6907 GCA_011524995.1 Alphaproteobacteria bacterium
CCATGCTGGCAATTGATAGAGTGGCAGATCTGGGTTCACGAACCGCATGCCGTTGAGGAATTGGCTCATGCGGCTATCATCGCGCAATACGATAATCAGCTGTTTTTGCCGCGCTGCCACGGAAGAGACAACAAGCTGGTCAATCCCAGAAGGACTGCCGTTCAAATATCTTTTAAATTCTAATTTTGATAAGTTTTTCATTAACTTATCGCTCTACCTTAAAATCTTTAATAAGGTTAAATACTTTATTATCAAACTCTGCTGGCACCTCTTCATCGCCCCTCACCCATGCAAAGATAGAGGGGTCACCCGCATCAAGCAGCGCTTCAAATTGGTGTAATTCTTCCAAAGAGAGAGACGGCAAATGCGCCTTTGCAAATTGCCCCAGAAGCAAATCTGTTTCTTTCATGCCTGTATAGCTTGCGCGATAGACCAGACGACGCATCATCATCTCTTTTGTCTCAGCCATCAATTTGTCCCTCATTCTTAGCCACAGGGCTGTTAGCAGCGCCTCTCATATGCGGTGCAATATAGTATGTTTGCTTGATTTGAAAACAATAGATCGATGATTTTAACGAATATTTCGACGCAATAGATGCATCTTTTTCCGTGCGCTGATAAGATATTCCTATGCAGTTACAACGTCCCGCCATTCTATTTCCGCTTTTTGCTAGCCTGACAAGCCTGCCAGGCATTGGGCCTCGTTTGGCTAGCATCATGGAAAAACGCATTGGTAAAACCATCATAGAGCTGCTTCGTCATGCGCCAACCAATGTGATTGATCGGCGCGCACGCCCAGCTATATCCGACATTCAATCAGGACAACTTGTCACAATCGATGCTGTGATTACCAAACAGGATATCGCCCCCGCCAAGACCAGCCGGCCCAGCCGGATCATTGCCGAAACAGATACAGGGAGCATTGAGCTTGTCTTTTTCCGTGCGGATCCCTCCTATATTCGGCGCGCCCTGCCAATTGGAGAAAGACGGCTGATCAGTGGCACAGCAGAATTATTTCAAGGCCGCGTTCAAATCGCGCATCCCGATTATATCTTATCCGCAGATAAAGCAGATGAGCTGCCGCTTTTTGAGCCTATCTACCCGTTATCGGCAGGCCTAAAGGGTAAAATCTTACGAAAGGCGATAGAGACCAGTCTCGCCCGCCTCACCCCTCTACCTGAATGGGCTACTGAGGTAATCGCAGCGCAGAACTGGCCTCCATTCGATGAGGCGATGAAAGCCCTGCATCATCCGCAATCTGGCCGTGACATTAGTGCGAATGCCCCAGCACGCGAACGTTTGGCCTTTGATGAATTACTGGCCAATCAGGTCGCGCTTGCCATGATCCGCCATGATACAAGCCTACAAGGAGCTGGCAACCGCTTCCAAGGGGATGGCAGCTTGCGCGATGCCCTCGTGAAGGCACTGCCCTTTACCCTCACAGAGGGGCAGAAATCAGCTTTGCGTGATATCTATGAAGATCAAGAGCAAGCAGGCCGGATGCTTCGCCTCGTGCAAGGCGATGTAGGGTCAGGGAAAACGATCATTGCCCTGCTTGCCATGCTTCATGTGGTAGAATGTAACAATCAAGCCGCCATGCTCGCCCCGACTGAGATCCTAGCGCGGCAGCATTTTAAGACAATTTCTGCACTCTGCGCGCCTTTGAATGTGCGCGTTGAACTGCTTGTTAGCCAAATGAAACGCTCAGAGCGGCAGAGAATTTTAGCAGATCTTGAAGCTGGTGAGGTTGCGATCATCATTGGCACGCATGCTTTGCTCAGTGACGATGTTCACTTTCACCAATTGGGCCTTGCCGTTGTCGATGAACAACATCGCTTTGGCGTAAGACAGCGCGTGCTGCTATCGGAGAAAGGGGCCGCTTGTGACGTGCTTGTAATGACAGCAACACCTATCCCGCGCACCCTCGCGATGACGGCGTATGGTGATTTGAAATCAAGCATCATTGCAGGCAAGCCTGCGGGCAGAAAACCCATTGAAACCGCCCTTATCAATCTTGACCGCATTGCCGAAATTGTCGAAAAATTACGCCTCCAAATTGCCCAAGGGCACCGTGTCTATTGGATTTGTCCGCTCGTTGAAGAGAGCGATAAGTCAGATATCACAGCGGCTGAAGATCGTTTTCGCCATTTACAACAGCTCTTACCTGATGCGAACCCGCAATTGGTTCATGGGCGCATGAAAACAGATGAAAAAGAAGCCGCCATGGGCGCGTTCCAAACAGGCGCGGCGCAATTGCTCGTGGCCACCACCGTCATTGAGGTTGGCGTTGATGTGCCAGAGGCCTCTATCATCATCATAGAACATGCTGAGCGCTTTGGGTTAGCCCAATTACATCAGCTGCGCGGTCGTGTGGGACGTGGTGAGCGCCAATCTGTGTGCCTGCTGGCCTATCAAGGACCATTGAGTGAGACAGCCTCAGCGCGCTTGAAAATCATGCGTGAGTCCGATGACGGGTTTGTATTAGCAGAAGAAGATTTGCGGCTCAGAGGGCCAGGTGAAATATTAGGGCAGCGACAATCAGGGATGCCTGAATTTAGCCTTGTCGACCTTGCCGCTCATGGCCACCTACTCCCGCTGGCGAGAGAGGCTGCCGATCGCATAATTGCACAAGACCCTGATTTATCATCAGACGCAAGCGCGCCACTTCGCTTGCTCCTGAGCTTATTTGAAAAAGATAATGCTGTGCAGTTTTTAACCTCTGGCTAGGCTTTGCTTTTCACTTGCGCCTTTTTATCTCCATGCGGCGGTGTCACGATACCGCCAGATACAACCAATTTCACTGCATCTTCGACCGACATCTCAAGATATCGCAGCTCATCACGCGGGCAGAATAGTAAAAAGCCTGATGTCGGATTTGGTGTTGTAGGCACAAACACATTCACTGTCTCATCTACAATCTGAGACTGCACCTCGCCTTTGGTTGTGCCTGTGACAAAACCAATAACCCACAGATTTTTCCGCGGATATTCAACAAGCACCACTTCTCTGAACGCATCTGACTGAGAGGCAAGCACCGTTTCAAGGATCTGCTTACTGGCACCATAGATTGTACCAACAACAGGCATACGGTTAAGCAGCTTCTCTCCCACACCAATCAGCCAGCGCCCGAAAAAGCCAGCGGCAATTGCGCCAATGATGGTGATCGAAATCCCCCCAATCACAAGCCCCACACCAGGGATGTTGCTGTAGATGGTGTCGCGATAAACAGGTGGTAGAATATCAGCTACCCACCCATCAATGATATCAACAAATAACCAGGTGATATAAATCGTCAGGAGAACAGGTGCTGTGACAAGCAACCCTGTCAAAAACCAGCTGCGAATGCGCGCAAACATCGTTTTGCTCTGTTTTGTATCTGTCATGAGTGGATATCCTTCTGCCAACGTTGATTGTCAAACTAGCATGATATGGTAGAACATTCATTAAAAGAATAGCCCTTGGGCGCGCTTCCCGCTTTTGCCAATACGAGACATTATCATGACAGATGCCACGACCCTTTCCCACGAAATGCAAAGATTACATGATATTATGCGTGATTTGCGGGATAAGGACACAGGATGCCCGTGGGATATAGAGCAAACATTTGCAACGATTGCCCCCTATACCATTGAAGAGGCTTATGAGGTCTCAGAGGCTATCTATCAGGATGACCGGGATAAAATCGCCGAAGAATTAGGCGATTTATTGTTACAGGTCGTCTTTCACGCGCAGATGGCTGCAGAAGAAGGGAGTTTCACCCTAGCTGATGTGGCACGACGTATTTCTGATAAGATGGTGCGCCGCCACCCTCATGTGTTTGGTGATGAGGAACGTGAAGACGCGGCAGCACAAAAGCAAGCTTGGGAAGAGATTAAAGCAGCTGAGCGCGCTGAAAAAGGCACAGACACCTCTCTTTTGGCAGATGTTGCTGTGACTCTGCCAGCGATGGTGCGAGCTGCCAAATTACAAAAACGCGCTGCATCTGTTGGGTTTGACTGGCCTGATTTGCGCGCTGTTATTGCAAAATTGCATGAAGAAACTGGTGAATTACTCAGCGAATGGGACGCCCCCTCACGCGATCAGGACAAGCTGCAAGATGAGATGGGAGATGTGCTATTTGTTGCGTCAAACCTAGCACGCAAAGTTGGTGTTGACCCTGAAACAGCATTATTGGGCTGCAATCGGAAGTTTGAGGCACGCTTTCGCCATATTGAGGCGTCGCTGCAGGCACAAGGCCGTGATATTGCTGACGCTAGCCTGGAGGAGATGGAAGCCTTATGGCAAGAGGCCAAATCTCTCTAGAGCGGGTTTACGGGGTCAGTCCAAATATGATTGGCAAGCTGATGCCATGCTGCTTCATCAGGCGCGACAAGCAATGCCTCAGCGTTAAAGGGGGAATATCCCTCCCCTGATGGCATATGGGCTGATACAAGCCCTGCTTCACGCGCAAATAAATCAACCGGTGTATGATCCCATGCGGTGGTTTTAGCATGCATTAGGAAATCATGCGCCCCTGTTGCTAGCATAATGGCTTCACACCCCGCTGATCCGATTAACCGGCGTCCTGGCAAAGCGCGCAATTGCTGGCGGACCTCGTCTCTTACATGACCAGATAGACCTTTGATACCACCTGTGCCAATCATATCATTTAGCTGTGAGCGCCGCGCGGCAGAGGGGACCAGCTGCCACTCGCCCTCTTCCAAGTCAGAATGGAAAACACCCTCATCTGCGACCGCGACGAAAATATCATCATCAACTGGGCGTAAAATCCATGAAATCAAAGGCTCGCCCTTATCAATCAATGAGATCATTGAACAGAAATGAGGCGTACCATTCACAAAATTGCGTGTGCCATCAATCGGATCAATGACGAAAGCAAGCTTGTGTCGCAACTGCTTTTCAGCGACAGGATCATCTGAGATTGATTCCTCTCCCAACGCAATCGCCTCTGGCAAAAGGGCTTCAAGCCGGGGCATCAACCAAAATTCAGCATCTCTATCTGCGACAGTCACAAAATCAGTATCTGATGATTTTGTTGCGATATCATCAGGCGTCAGATTCTGATAAAGGGGTTTGATGATTGTGGCAGAGGCTTCTGCCATCAACTGGGCGACCTCATCGATGAGGCCGGTTTCATTCATTGTCATGGAGCTGCCTATTCGTCCCCAATATCACTTAAATCAACGGGATTAACAGGCATGATGGTCGAAATCGCATGCTTGTAAATCAACTGGATATGACCATCACGCTTGAGCAACATGGAATAATTATCAAACCAGGTGATAAGACCCTGTAATTTCACCCCATTCATTAAGAACACGGTGACAGGCGCATGCTCTTTGCGCACCTGATTTAAGAAAACATCTTGTAAATTTTGTGATTTATCCATAGCCAACAAACGCTAACCGCTTACTCCCCTTGTGATATAACTTTTTCAATATAGCCTTTTCGCAAGGATTTGGCTATCTCGCCCATGATACCGTTATTAATGGGGGTATCATCAATCATACCAAGAGGCGTCACATGAGATGAGGCACTTGTCACAAATACTTCTTTGGCAGCCATCATCTCAGCAACGGTAAAATTACGTTCTGTGACTTTCATTTGATGCAGGGCGGCGACTTGTGCCACTGAGCGGCGTGTGATGCCATTTAAAATATCATGTGTTGCGGGGCGCGTGATAATCTCATCCTCTTGGGTCACAATCCATAGATTAGAGGATGAGCCTTCGGTGACCGTGCCATCTTTTTCAATCATAATCGCTTCATAGACACCAGCTTCATAGGCCTTTTGCTTCGCAAGGCAATTAGGCAATAGCTGGATGGTCTTAATATCGCGCCTATCCCATCTTTCATCAGGGACTGTAATCGCTGATTGCATAGTGGGTGCCAGAGGCACTGACGAGGCTGTATTTTTGGCTGTCATCACCAGACAAGGCTGCAAAGGTGATGTCCATTTATGGTCACGGCGGGCGATCCCTCTCGTGATCTGCATATAGATGAGCCCTGTGCGCACCTGATTCATCCGAATAACCCGCTGCATCACAAGCCGTAAAGCCGCACGGCTCATTGGCATCGGCATTGATAATTCTGATAATGAGCGCTCTAGCCTATCGAGATGCGGTCCCTCATCTGCCATATGTCCATCAATGATATAGACCACCTCATAGACACCATCCCCAAATTGATAGCCTCTATCATCGATAGACACAAAAGCATCACGATGGGGAACATAAGCACCATTTACATAGGCGATACGAGACATTCACACAGACCTTTACTGCTCTGATTTAAAAATAATTGGCGTTACCAGAAAGCAAGGTTTCAGCCTTGCCAGCGCGCCCTTGCTTTGCGAAGAGAATGATCAAATCATTGGCATTAATCACTGTTTCACCGCGCGGCGCAATGACATCGCCCTTTCGGATGATAGCACCAATCGCTAGCCCCTTTGGAATCCGCGCATTACGCAAAGCCGTGCCAACCAAAGATGATGTTGGCAACACCTCTGCTTCTAGCACCTCACCATGCCCCTCTAAGACCGAATGCACATCGCGAATTCGGCCACGCCTCACATGCTCTAGAATAGAAGAGACGGTAATTTGTGGCGGGTTGACAACCGCATCAATTCCCAATGTCGACATGAGGGGCACAAAGCCAGGATTATTCACAAGCGCAACGGTATGCGCGACGCCAAGGCGCTTTGCCAAAAGGGCGGAAAGGACATTCACTTCATCATCATTTGAAATAGCAACGAAGGTAGCGGCTGAGCCTACCCCTGCCTCTTCCAAGATATCACCATCCAATGCATCACCATTCACCACAGTGATATTTGTCAGGCGCTCTGCAATGGTGCGGGCTTGCTGTTTATCAATTTCAATGATCGTTGCCGCCGCATTACTTTTGCCAGC
>WTJA01000007.1:7007-9478 GCA_011524995.1 Alphaproteobacteria bacterium
TTTCCGTCTGCCATATCCTTTACATCAAAGGCACCAGGTAAGCGCAATTGCCGCTCAACCGTTGATGACACTTCTTGTTCTGGTGAAATAATATGGTCAATCGGCATATGCCCTGGACCATATAAATCCCTGAAATCTGGGTTCAGATACGCCCAAGACCGTATCCGTGCAATGCGCATTGGTGTCTCAAAAATGGTATGCGCAACTTGACACGCCACCATATTCACTTCATCAGATTCCGTTACAGCAATCAGCAATTCGGCATTATTCAAACCAGCTTCGGTCAGAATATTGGGATGAGACGCCATGCCCACCACACCTCTGACATCAGCATGTTCAACAACGCGCTGAATCTTATCAGCATCAGCGTCGATAACCGTTACGTCATTTTGTTCGGCTGCCAAGTGAGAGGCAATCGCACTCCCCACCAATCCGGCGCCACAAATCACAATTCTCATTTAAGACCTCTCACCACCTGATAGGCACTATCTGATGGCCCTTATCTCACCTTTACCTGAATATGTAATGCTTTTAGCTTACGATGCAAAGCTGAACGTTCCATTCCGATAGTTTTTGCAATCTTTGAGATATTACCATCAAAACGAGCAAGCTGCTCCCGTAGATAGTCAGCCTCAAATAATTCACGTGCCTCACGCAATGGCAGGGCATAAATATCCGACGAATGAGACGGGGATGCGACCTGCCCTTCTCCCATCAAATTTGCCGGCAAATCATCGGCATTGAGGACCTCACGGCCAGCATCTGATTGCGTAATGAGCATCGATTCAATGACATTCCGCATCTGCCTGACCGAGCCAGGCCAATGATAAGCCCGCAAGGCATTGAGCAAATCATCACCTAATTTCAAAGAGGGTCGCCCTAATTTCTCTGCGCTTAAGCGCATAAAATATTTTGCCAGTAACGGAATATCTTCACGCCTATCTGCCAAGGATGGCACGGTTAAGGATACGACCGCTAAGCGATAATATAAATCCTCGCGCAACCGCCCGTCTTCCATGGCTTTTGCCAAATCTTGCGACGAGGCTGATGTGATACGGACATCGACTTGCACTTCGGCCGCACCGCCAAGCCGTCTGAATTTCTGCTCTGCTACGGCACGAACGAGTTTTGCTTGTGTATTGAGCGGCAAATCACAGATTTCATCGAAATAGATGGTCCCAAGATGGGCTTGCTCAAAGAGACCAACAACGCGCCGACCATCTTGCACCGATTCTGACCCGAACAGCTCTAAATCAGCCTTTTCTGCTGTTAGACGCGCGCAATTTGCCACCACAAATTTATGGCTTGCCCGTTCAGAATTATCATGAATTTTCCGCGCAACGAGCTCTTTTCCACTGCCAGCACCACCCTGAATTAACACACGGCTTGTCGCATTTGACAAGCGCTCAATGGCAAGCTTGACGTGCTTAATAGCACCAGATTGCCCCACAAGCTCAAGATTAGAGAGCTCATTACCCCGCATGCGCAAATCAGCATTTTCTCGCATCAATTTGGCCGTTTGAATGGCTCTATTAACAGTTAGCAGGAGGCGCTCGGCTTTGAAGGGCTTTTCGACGAAATCATAGGCCCCCATCCGCAGGGCGTGAACTGCTGTTTCAATTGTCCCATGACCTGAAATCATCACAACAGGCATGTCAGGATAGAGCGACTTACACCATGATAGTAACTCTAGCCCATCCATATCTGAATCTCGCATCCAAATATCAAGGACGAGGCAAGATGGCGGCTTTGTCACAAGGCTAGCCCGGGCCTCCGCTGCATTCGCCGCCTCAGCTGTGGTAAAGCCCTCATCCTCAAGAGTTAGGCTGATTAGTTGGCGGATATCACGCTCGTCATCAACAATCAGAATATCGCCAGACATGACATCTTCGACCATGACCTATACCCCTTTTTCTACGGGTAGGCTAATCGTCACCAACGCACCACCCTCGTCATGATTGCTGAGCTGAATGCTACCCTGATGGTCTGTGATAATCTTTTGGACAATCGCAAGGCCGAGACCCGTTCCCTCATCTCTTGTTGTCATATAGGGCTCAAATAGCTGCGCCAAATCACTATCGGGGAAACCTGGCCCATTATCAGCAATCGTCAAAATCACCTGATCCCCGTCTTTGTGTAAAGATAGCTTTATTTTGGGCTTGTCCTGACCGCTCTCAATCACGGCATTCAAGGCATTTTGAATCACATTCGTCACTGCCTGACGCATCAACCCTGTATCGAGTAACAGAGGTAGTTGCGCCTCTGGGGCAGCATCAAATTGTAATTCAACATTTTGTTCATTTGACGAAAAGAGCGCAATTTGACCTTCAACCAATTCCACCAAAGAAGCTGGTTTTAACAAAGGCGCTGGCATCCTAGCAAAGGCTGAAAACTCATCAACCATACGCCCAATATCACTCACCTGTCTTGATATTATATCTATATATTCCAGATACTTATCTTTCTTATCT
>WTJA01000127.1 GCA_011524995.1 Alphaproteobacteria bacterium
AGCTCAATCGACGAAGCGATTGATCACTACCTTGCAAACTACGGCGCACTGCTGGATCGTTGGGAAGGTATCTTAGCCGAAAAGAATGTTGCCAAAGTTGAATTGGCGCAGTCTGAGCTGGACGCGTTCCGCGCCGTTGGCGGTGAGCCGATCCAACAGCAATGGATCAAAGACATGGAAGCCCAAGGCATTCCAGGTCAGGAACTGTTTGATTTGGTAAAATCAACATTGGCCTCCATGCGTTAATCGCTGGACCCCACTGGCGCGTGCTGTCGCGCGCCAGTGACTTTTTTTGACGAGGATACTATGGCCGGAGCTGCGGTTTTAGAAGATTCCAGCACGTTAAGTCGGCTGGATCGTTCCCTGTACCGGATCGAGCGTTTTTTCGCACTGATCGCCGGTATTTTCACCCTGATGTTGATGGTTTTGGCGGTTGTGTCCGTGGGCGGGCGCGAATTGTTTGAACGCCCCTTACCAGGATATGTGGATTGGATTTCACAGGCCCTTCCATTCATCGCGTTTATGGGCCTCGCCTTTACGCAGCGTGATGGCGGTCACATTCGGATGGATATTGTGATCGGTCAGTTGCGCGGGCGTGCGTTGTGGTTTGCAGAACTTCTGACATCTGTTGCGACCTTGGTTATTTTGATCCTGCTGATTTGGGGCGCATGGTCGCATTTTGGGCGCAGTTTTGACTGGGCCGCCCCGATGTGGAGCCGTGATAGCACGATTGACATCAACCTACCGATTTGGCCGACAAAATTACTGGTCCCCATGATGTTTGGTGTGCTTGTGCTGCGGATCATTGTGCAAATCATCGGCTATGCGCGGGCACTGTTTTTGGGGTTGGATAGCCCCGTTGCCGTGCCGCTTATGCAATCTGTCGCTGAACAGGCCGCCGCAGAAGCGGCCCTGATGGAGGGAGGATCCAAAAATGGAACCAATTGATATTGGGATCGTTGTCTCCATCTTGATGGTGGGGATGGTCGTGCTGGGCATGCGCGTGGCCTTTGCCGCGGCCCTTGCGGGGTTCATCGGGCTATTGTGGATTTTCTGGGCGAAAAAGGGCTATGACCCCGAAGATTTCGGTTGGGCGCTGGGCGTTGCCGTAAAAACGGCGGGGCAGGTGCCGCATTCTAAAATTTCATCTCAGGCCCTGTCGCTGATCCCCACGTTTATTTTGATTGGCTATTTGGCCTATTACGCGGGCCTGACACGTGCCCTGTTTGAGGCTGCGAAAAAATGGGTGGGATGGTTGCCCGGTGGCATGGCCGTGTCCACGGTGTTCGCAACCGCGGGCTTTGCTGCCGTTTCAGGGGCCTCTGTCGCCACGGCGGCGGTTTTTGCGCGGATCTCGATCCCCGAAATGTTAAAGGTGGGCTATGACAAACGCTTTGCCGCGGGCGTTGTTGCGGCGGGGGGAACCTTGGCCTCGCTTATCCCGCCATCGGCGATTTTGGTGATTTACGCGCTGATCGTGGAACAAAACGTTGGCATGCTGCTATTGGCGGGCTTTATCCCTGGGGCGTTTTCTGCGGTGGTCTATGGCGGGTTGATCGTGGCCATGGCGCTGATCATCCCGAATTTTGGCCCACCTGTGCGCGGATTTACATGGGGGGAGCGGTTCACGTCCTTGATCCCCGCATTCCCAGTATTCTTTGTGGTGCTGATCATCATCTTTTTCATCTATAACCCCTTTGGCGGCGATGCATGGGGCACCCCGACAGAAGGGGGAGCGCTTGGCGCATTTGTTGTGTTGGTCATGGCGCTGTTGCACGGCACAAAATGGTCGCAACTGCGCGAGGCGATCATCGAAACAGCCAAGTTGAGCGCGATGATATTTGCCATCATCTGGGGCGTTTTGATCTATGTGCGCTTCCTTGGGTTTGCGCAATTGCCCTCTGCGTTTTCTGAATTCATCGTTGGCCTTGATCAATCGCCCATGTTGACCTTGGTCCTGATCCTTTTGGCCTATGCGGTTTTGGGGATGTTTATGGACGCGATTGGCATGCTGCTTTTGACCCTGCCTGTTGTGTACCCTGCGGTCATGGCGCTGAATGGGGGTGAATTTGTCTCTGCTGCTGACAGCGCCTTTGGCATGTCTGGGCCGATGTGTGCGATATGGTTTGGGATTTTGGTGGTGAAAATGGCCGAATTCTGTTTGATTACGCCGCCCATTGGCCTGAACTGTTTTGTGGTTGCTGGTGTGCGCGATGACATTTCGGTTCAGGACGTATTTCGCGGTGTCACACCGTTTTTCATTGCGGATGCGCTGACGATTGCAGGCTTGATCGCCTTCCCACAAATCGTATTGTGGTTGCCGTCACTGGCATAATCAGTTGTAAATGATGATAAAAGGGCGTGCCAACGGTGCGCCCTTTGTCGCGACAATGGGATATTCCCGCGTTATTGATCAAAAAAATATGATTTTGTTGTTGGGGGTTTTATGCGGGTTTTTATCACAGGTGTTGCAGGGTTTATTGGATCAACCTTGGCCCATTTATTATTGGATCAGGGGCATCAGGTGGCAGGCATTGA
>WTJA01000069.1 GCA_011524995.1 Alphaproteobacteria bacterium
CTCGGAGATGTGTATAAGAGACAGCAACAGTAAGGTGCATAATAATCATAAGCATATTAATGATTTAGGTATGTGGCAGGCGCTAACCTCGCCTTATGACTTCGCGAAAATGGAGGAAAATACCCATATAGGTTCTCTAGCGCCTCATATTCTAAAGCAGGTATTAGCATCAGGCAGACATAGATAATGGTAAAGATTTTGATTCCCGCCGGCGCCCTTGGCATCCCTTATGACAGGGATGCTCTAGCACGCGGCATGAGAGAAAAACCTGATTTAATTGCGATTGATGGCGGCTCGACGGATAGCGGCCCTTTTTATCTTGGCACAGGCACAAGCAAATATTCACGCACTGCTACAAAGGCTGACTGGGCAGAATTGATGGAGGCTAGGGCAAAGGCCAATATACCGCTTATAATAGGAACAGCTGGTACATCCGGCGCAGATAGTGCGGTGGATTGGATGCTAGACCTTACGGTTGAAATTGCAAAAGAGCGTGGGGAAACACTCAAAATAGCGACATTGAAATCAAACCAGTCCCGCAACAAAATAAAACAAGCCTTTAAAAATGGGCAGATAACACCGCTGGAGGCCGCGCCACCTATAGATGATGAGATTATTGATAGCTGCACGAATATTGTTGCGCTTGCAGGTGTTGAGCAAATTCAACAGGCTTTGGATACTGGCGCGGATATTATCATTGCCGGCAGAACAACAGACACAGCTATTATTGCTGCCCAGCCTATTGCAAAAAGATGCCATAAAGGGGCCGCATGGCATGGCGCCAAGATCGCAGAATGTGGAGCCTTGGCAACGACAAATCCAAATTCTGGTGTCATTTTGATGGCGTTTGATGAGGCTGGTTTTACCATCACCCCAATGGCAAAGGATGCTGCGGCCACCCCATATACCGTGTCAGCGCATATGTTATATGAGAATTCTGACCCCTTTATTTTGCATGAGCCTGGCGGATATCTCGACGTCACAGAGGCAAAATATAACGCGGTTAGTGACAGGGTGGTGCGTGTTGAAGGCAGCCGCTGGCGTGATACCCTGCCGTATAGGGTAAAACTTGAAGGTGCCAGACGGGCCGGATTTCAGACCATCTCATTAGTGCTAGTTCGTGACCAACATTATGTGTCACATATCTCTGATTGGGTGGCAGCTTTGACAGATTCTTTTCAGAAAAAAGCCGCTAGACGAGACTTATCTGATGTGAAATTGGAGCTGCGAGTCTTAGGGCGTAATGCGACATTAGGGGCGTTGGAAACACAAGCCCCCGAAAATGGCGAGAAGGCTGTCATGGCTATTTTCACAGCGAAAACACAAGCAGAAGCGACTGAAGCTGCCAAATTACTGAACCCTGATTTATTGCATCTACCTTTATCATCAAATGAACCTATGCCAACCTTTGCCTTTCCCTTTTCACCACCGGAAATGGAGAGAGGCGCTTTATATGAATTTTGCTTTCATCACGTAATGGCACTAAACGACCCGATGTCTGCCTTCCGCCTTGATGTGACTGAGGTGTGAGATGACCAGATTGATAGACATTACTAAAAAAATACGGTCCAAAAATGCTGGGCGATTTTGGCTAACTATTGACATTTTCTGTAATGATGAGAGCTTGTATCAAGAGTTAAAACAGCATCTGAAAACTGATGCAGTCGCTGCACTTTTTGCTGTCAAAGCAACAGACATGAAGCGGTTTGATATTGATAATTTACTAGTCACCAAATTTAGCCTACCAAGACCGCATATACAAGGAACAGCGCATGATACAGACATGCATGGAGCTTCTTTTGCCGCGCTACTAGAAGAGATGGTTATCACACTATGATGCATAAAATCGACCCTGCTAAGCTGCGCGCATGTGTGACTGATATTTTTCTCTCGCTACAGATTGATGCCAACAAGGCTGCGCTTCTAGCAGATAGCCTAATTATGGCAGATTTATGGGGTCATTCCTCACATGGTGTACTGCGAACCAGCTGGTACGGTAAACGTATCCAGAGTCAAGTCATGGTTCCTGAGGCGGAGATAGACATCCTGACAGATACAGGCCCGCTTCTCGCATTAGATGGTCATAATGGCATTGGTCAGCATATAACGAATGACGCTATCCAGCTTGTCGCTAACAGAGCCAAAAAATATGGAACTGCCTGCGCCACAATATGTCGCTCTGGTCATTTTGGCACCGCAATGTATTTCACGAAAATGCTGGCCGATCAGGATATGATTGGGTTTTTAGCTACAAATGCAAGCCCTGCCATGGCGCCTTATGGAGGTGTTGATAAGATGGTTGGCAACAACCCGCAAAGCTGGGCTGCACCAACCAATTCAAAGGCACCCTTCATAGTAGATATTTCACATACAGCCGTTGCCCGCGGGAAGATATATCTTGCCAAAGATAAAAAGGAGGCCATCCCTGATCACTGGGCACTCTCGAAAGATGGTGTGCCAACAACTGAACCGTCTGAAGCCATTGCGGGCACCCTGCTACCAATC
>WTJA01000104.1 GCA_011524995.1 Alphaproteobacteria bacterium
CCTCCATTATCATGCCATCTATGGCGCCAATCTTTATGTCAGCATTCATTGTTTTAGCGCATCTTGCAATCAAGTCCTTTGACTTGGTCATCGCGCTCACAGGGGGCGGGCCAGGTTATGCCACTGACTTGCCAGCTACCTACATGTACACGATGGCCTTTTCACGCGGCGATGTCGGGCAGGCCGCAAGTTCAGCGATGATTATGATGATCGTCGTCTTTGCCATAGTTGTCCCTTATCTATATTCAGAATTACGGTCAAAGAACCATGGATAAAGCGTTGAACTCCACCACTAAAACGGTTCAAAATATCGCATTGAGACTGGGCCTCTACGCCATGCTATGCGTCTTTGCGATATATTTCCTAATGCCTCTATTTGTGATGATCACAACCTCCCTGAAAGATTTGAATGAAATCCGGGCGGGGTCTCTGATTGCCTTGCCGCGTGAGGTAACTTTTGAGGCTTGGCAAGTGGCCTGGTCGCAAGCTTGTACAGGCATTAAATGCGAGGGGCTGTCACCCTATTTCTGGAATTCTATTCTCCTAGCTGTACCAGCTGTCTTCATCTCTACTTTCATTGGTGCCATGAATGGCTATGTGATTGCACAATGGCGGTTTAAAGGCGCAGATGTCATCTTTGCCTTGATGTTATTTGGCTGTTTCATTCCCTTTCAAGTGGTGTTGCTGCCGATGGCAAAATTGCTGGGGTGGATGGGGCTAGCAGGTTCAATCCCTGGGTTGATTTTTGTTCATGTAGTCTATGGCATCGGATTTACCACATTGTTTTTCCGGAATTATTATGTGTCGATTTCTCAAGAATTAACAAAAGCCGCAAAGATTGATGGGGCTGGTTTCTTCCGCATTTTCTGGTCAATTTTTTTGCCGCTATCACTGCCGATTATTGTGGTAACCATTATTTGGCAGTTCACGCAAATCTGGAATGATTTCTTATTTGGCGTCTCATTCTCACAAGCCGGTACACAACCTGTGACAGTGGCGCTCAATAACATCGTCAATTCAACCACAGGTGTGAAGGCCTATAATGTTGACATGGCCGCAGCTATCATCGCGGCGCTTCCGACATTGCTTGTCTATATCCTGGCTGGGAAATATTTCATCCGTGGCTTAACCGCTGGTTCGGTAAAAGGTTAAAAAGTTATGAACATGATCTTAGATATTAAAAATTTGCATAAGAATTACGGCACTTTGAACATTCTAAATGACGTTAATGTTCAGATTGAAGAGGGTGATTTTCTTGTGCTTGTCGGGCCATCTGGCTGTGGTAAATCAACCTTATTAAATTGCATTGCCGGCTTAGAGGATATCACATCTGGCTCAATCGCTATCGATGGTAGGGATATGACATCAGTCTCTCCCAAAGATCGCGATATTGCGATGGTGTTCCAATCTTATGCGCTCTATCCCACCATGTCTGTGGCAAATAACATCACCTTTGGCATGAAAGTCAGAGGTGTTGATAAAGCGACAAGAGAGGCCAAATTGCAGCAAGTCGCAAAGCAGTTGCAAATTGAAGCGCTGCTGTCTCGCCGTCCTGGCCAATTATCCGGTGGCCAAAGGCAGCGTGTTGCGATGGGGCGTGCTCTTGTACGCGATCCCAAACTATTCCTGTTTGATGAGCCGCTATCGAACCTTGATGCGAAGTTGCGCGTTGAGATGCGTACAGAAATCAAAAAGCTTCACAAAGAATTAGGCGCATCAATGGTCTATGTCACACATGACCAGATTGAAGCGATGACGCTTGCCACCAAAATTGTGGTGATGAAAGGCGGCGTCGTTCAGCAAATTGGCACGCCCTCTGAAATTTACACAAAGCCAGCCAATCTGTTTGTAGCTGATTTCATGGGCTCGCCAGCCATGAACCTTATCCCAAGCAAGGCCAGTCAAAATGGTAGCGGATCTGATTTAGTGATTGAACGCGAGGGCATGCCACCCTTGGTGCTCCACGATCAAACAGCAAAAAATCTGCCGCAAGATGTGATCATCGGCATCAGACCTGAGGATATTGGGGATGCGAAGTTACGCAAATCTGAGGGGCTAGAGATGTCAGAGTGCCTTGTTGATGTGGTTGAGCCGGCTGGGGCAGATACTTATTTGCTCCTGACACTTGGCGGCAAAGAAGTCACAGCGCGCGTGCCAGGCGAAACCGACGCTGTGTCTGGTCAGAGCATGAATTTCACATTCAATATGTCTAAGATATCCTACTTTGACCCAGAGACAGGGTTACGGCTGAATTAGGCCCTATATTGCATTGAGCGCGGTGCTAGGCCCCCATCTGGGTGATGGGGTAGAGGTCACAGGGCAGGTGCGCCACCTCTCATAATCGCCGTGCCACAAATTTTGCTTGGCGCTGGCGCACGCTGCGATATGATATCCCTATGGCAGATAACACCTCATCACAAACAGGGTCACAATCCGCAACTCAGGGCGCCGCTTTGGGCTTGCTTGGCTTTGCGCTTTATTCGACCC
>WTJA01000071.1 GCA_011524995.1 Alphaproteobacteria bacterium
CGGGAATAGGGTGTAAATGTAATCGCAATCATCACATCCCCTGCGCCTGCATCGTTCAAATCATCAATCGCGCTGTTTTGATGGCGTGGGATCAATTGCATGGATGGCAGTGCCATGCGCCCCACATATTGCAGGTAATAGGCCAAGGCATAACTGGCCCGCACGGCGGTCAAATAAACCGTGCGCGCGCCCAGCAGCAAATCAACCACTTGCTGCATCTGATCAGTTGTTTGATGCTGTAGGGTACGTTCGATAATGGCCAATGTATTGGCCGCGGCGTCCCCCTGAACACGGCCCAAGTCACCCTGTTGCCGTAGGTTCGTGATCCACTCAGAGGCATCGGAAAACCCAGTTGAGGACACAAGCGCATGGCGAAAGGGTTCGCGCAACTGATCATAACTTTCAAACCCCAAACTATTGGCCGCACGCACCAATGAATAGGTGCTAACACCAGATTTGCGGGCGGTTTCGCGAATAGAGTCCAATCCAAAATCAGACGGGTGATCCACAATATATTTCGCCACAATCCGCAATCGGGGCGACAGCATGGGCATCTTTTCTTTCAAGGATGTGAGCGTTCGATTCTTAAGCGTTGGGTCCATGATTTTGATGCGTTCCTAAGTGCCAATTACATAACAAATGTTATTCTTTTTAATCGTTGACTGAAAGTGTTTTTATTAACACAGTCACATCCATGTGCCTTAGTCGTGAATAGGGAGTGTATGACCGTGAGCCAATTACCATCCCATGCATCTGTCATTGTTATTGGTGGTGGAATTATGGGGTGTTCCACCCTGTATCATTTGGCCGAGATGGGGGCCACGGATGCGATCCTGTTGGAACGAAACAAACTGACATCTGGGACCACATGGCATTCCGCGGCGCAGGTGCGTGCGCTTCGTCATTCCCAAAACCTAACGCGCATGATCCAATATTCCGTTGATCTATATGCGCGCTTGGAACAGGAAACGGGCCAATCGGTGGGATGGATACAAAAAGGATCACTGTCGCTTGCGACAAACCCAGATCGCTTAACGCACATAAAACGGCAAGAGGCCTTGGCCCACGCCTATGGAATTGATGCGCAATCCATTTCTGTGGCCGAGGCAAAGGAACGCTGGCCCCTTATGAACGCAGAGGATGTGTTGGGCGCGGTTTGGTCCCCCGATGACGGACGGGTCAGCCCATCAGATGTCTGCGCAGCGTTGATCAAGGGTGCACGTCACCGTGGTGCCAAACTGTTCGAAGATACAGGTGTGACGGGGATATTAACGCAGGACGGAAAAATCACAGGGGTTGAAACAACCGCTGGCACAATTTCGTGTGATGCCATTGCGCTGTGCACAGGGTTATGGTCCCGCGAGGTCGGCGCGATGGCAGGTGCCGAGGTTCCTGCGCTGGCCTGTGAACACTTTTATCTGCTGACCAAACCGATTGAGGGGATCGTTGGCAATACCCCCACCCTGTCAGATCACGACAACAGATTATACATCCGCGATGATTCAGGTGGATTGTTGGTGGGTTGTTTTGAACCCATGGGCAAACCCATCGCGCCCGGAATTTTGGACGAAAGTTTCGAATTCGGCCTGTTGCCCGAGGATTGGGATCATTTTGAACCCATGATGATGAACGCATTGCATCGCTTGCCCGCGCTTGAAAACGCCGAAGTTAAGATGCTGTTAAATGGTCCAGAAAGCTTTACACCCGATGGCACCTTTATGTTGGGCGAAACGGCGGAAACCCGTGGATTGTTTTTGGGCTGTGGTATGAATTCTGTTGGCATTGCTTCTGGCGGCGGTGCGGGCATGAATTTGGCCCATCTGATTGTGCATGGGCATACGCCCTATGATCTGTCTGAGGCGGATGCAAAACGCTTTGCGCCCATCTATAATTCGCTTGATCACCTGATGGCACGTGCCCCTGAAATTTTGGGAACGCATTATGATATTGCCTATCCTGGCAAACAACTAAGCACCGCACGCAATCTGCGCACCCTGCCCCTGCATGACACTTATGTCGATGCTGGCGCGCATTTTGGTCAGTTTTATGGATGGGAACGCCCACTCTATTTCGGGAAAACCGCAGAGCCGACATTGACATTTGACCGCCCTGATTGGTTTGAAAATGTAAAACGCGAAGTCGCCGCCGCGCATACCAAGGCGGCAATTTTTGATGTCTCGCCCTTTGGTAAGATTGAGGTCAAGGGACCTGATGCAGAAGCATTTTTGATGAAAACCTGCGCGGGGCATATGAACCGCAAACCTGGATCGGTGATCTATACTGCGGTCCTGAATGCACGCGGCACATTTGAAAGCGATATCACAGCCCAACGGATTGCCGAGGATCATTATCGCCTATTTGTCGGTACAAACGCGATCAAGCGCGATCTGGCGTGGTTCACACGCGCATCAGAGGGGTTTGATGTCTTGCTGGAGGACAGCACAGAAAAATACGCAACCCTATCCCTGATGGG
>WTJA01000052.1 GCA_011524995.1 Alphaproteobacteria bacterium
AGGCATAATCCATCAATTTACGGCGCGCGAAAAAGGCAACTTCTTCATCAAATTCGAGCTGGAATGTTGTTGCGGCAACGCCAGCCTCCTTCACCGAATCCATATTATGATACCATTTATCAATACGCTCATCTGGCGCTTCCCAATCAGGCGTCCAGGCAAAATCAGACGGATATACATCTGTGGTCACACGTTCCTCAAACCCATGTAGCTGGTCTGGCCCTACAAAATGCATCTTGCCAGATAGAGAGGTGCGATATCCCATCTGACGCAAGTAATGCGCAAACGTTGGCACAGACGACGGAAATTCACTGGCATTATCATATGACGCAATGCTGGTCACAAGCTGACCTGCCATAAAGCTAAAGCGAGAGGGCGCACATAAGGGCGAATTACAATAGGCGGAGTCAAACCGCATTCCTCTTGCCGCCAGCGCATCCATATGCGGGGTTTTCACCACCGGATGGCCATAGGCACCTGTGAATTGCGGGGCAAGCTGATCTGCCATAATCAACACAATATTCGGCGCTTTTGTCATTCTTATCTCCCTTTCAGGCTTTTATGCCATCACAAGCTACCATCATAACAGAATAGTTTTGATGCCCCCCTTATCCTCAGAACGAATGCAAGCGTGACAGAATCGTCACACCCGATCGTTTCAATAGCGACAAATGACAATGCTAGTGTGAATGTGAGGCAGCAGGCGCATCCGCTGCCCCTTTCACTTCCACAAGCGCCGCAAGAATGATCAAGATGGTGCCGATAAGCTCTGGAAATCCAAAAGGCTGCCCTGATAATAGCAGGGCAGACACAGCACCTACTACAACTTCGCTCATCAATAATATCCCCACCCGCGCTGGCGTCAAAATGCGAGCAGGTGCTAGAGTGAGCCAGAACATTGGAAGCGCCAAGGCGATAAAGAAGGCTAGAAATAGCCCTAAATGGGCTAGCTGTGCTGGCGTGACTGTTAAGGCAGGCCAATCCCCAATTAGCCAAGAAGACAGCACTGAAATGACAAGGCTGCCTATCAAAAAACTGATGATTTGCGGCCAAATGGGCACCCGCTGCGCTTGTAGAATACCAAAGGAACCAGCGGCCCAAAAAATGCCTGATAAAAGCGCTAACACATCTCCTAGGTTGCGTGGCAAAGGCCAACCCGTGTCAGTGCCTAAAATGACATAGAGACCCAAAAAAGCTAAAATTAGCACGCCGAGACGGGCGGGGGTGAGACGCTCTCCTAAAAAGACAAGACCGATAAGCGTGCCCCAAACAGGCGTTAAATAAAACAGCAAGATTGCGCGGATAACGTCCGTATAAGAAAAGCTTGTTGTGTAAAGCGAGAAGGCACAGCCGGTAAGGATGCCGCTAAATAGCAATAGCCGCCAATGAGCGGCAAAGGTTCTGCGATAGTGCCAAGCCACTGGCAAAAGAACAACTAAACAGCCCACATATAATGCGATGCCAGCCCATGTGCCTGGTAATCCAGCTTGCTGTAAATATAATAAAGGCAGCCAATAGAGCCCCCACATGGCACCGCCTGCCATCAGATAGAGACTCGCTCTTTGCGCTGTCATTGAGGAAGATGTCATCACCGTATTATAGCGCCTTATCAATATTGCGTAAGAGCATTACCTGACAACGCCCCTATTACCGCCGATCCGCAGGGTGGAGCAACTGGTATAGCTTGCCCACTAATTAACCCTCTGAGTAATACGCAAATCACATAGTGCTGCAAATAAAAAAGACTGGGCTAACGAGGCTTATCTCAGATGGAGACGAAATCAGTTATGATAGAGAGGCTAAAGGTAAGCTGTCTCAGGGAGGTCTGCCGCCCATGGTGGGTTACAGCCTTGCTGTTCACAATTACGCGCCGCAGCAAAACCAGCATAATCTTGTAGGCGCTGCTTTTGAGTTAGATCAAGCGATGACAGGCTTGATAGGCTTTGTGTTTTCACTAACCATACCAAGAGAGAGGCCATAAAGGTATCACCCGCACCCACAGCATCTTGCAGCTTGGTAATAGCGGATGCCGGACGATGATGAAATGCACCATCATGCCAGCAAAGAGAGCCATCCCCCCCTTTTGTCAGGATCAAAATCTCTGCCGTTGTTGCACGTCTTAAGGCAATCAGCGCTTCCTCTTCGTTCATGCCTTCATATAACCACAACAAATCTTCATCACTGAGCTTCACAATATCAGCGATAGCCAACAAACGATGTATGCGGTCACGATAACCAGCAGGGTCTGCGATGAGTGACGGACGGACATTCGGGTCTAAGGACACATACATATTGCGGGCTTTGCAATCATGTGCCAATTCTTCCCACAAGGCCGCATCTTCGCCTCCGGCTAAGGCAAGCGAGCCTATATGCAGCACAAGGTGCGATGGGGTAATTTGCGAACGCAGTAAATCTTGTGATAGCGCGCGCTCAGCGGTGCCCTCGCGGTAAAATGAATAAGAGGGCAATCCCTCATCAATGGTAACCATCGCTAATGACGTCGGCTGCGTCACACGCCCCCCACTCAATATCACCTTTGATGCTTCAAGTTTAGCGGCAAGCTGGTCACCGTTACTATCTGAAGAAATTGGGGTAAGATAGGTGATGTCGACGCCCTGTCGGCCAATCGCCATCGCAACATTATAGGGCGAACCGCCTGGCACAGCTTCGAACAACATGTTGCCATTCTGTGTGCCAGATTGGATCATATCCATTAAGTTTTCGCCACCAACAGCTATCATCTTATCCCTCTTTAGTCTCATGCAACCATCTTAACCGCTATCGCGGATACGCCTGATGAGCCTATCACTCCTCTTATTAGTCAACCTGCACCCAAGGTAGGGCGCCACAATTGCGGTGGTGTTTGCGATAGGCTCTGGGAACATATCGAACCATGTGACCCAACAACTGGCATCAACGCTAGCTCACGCTATGCGTATGATGCCGTTTTTCGTTGGCGCTGACAGCGGAGATCTTATCTCTTAGCTCTCAATGCGGTGACCTGAGGTCTTATCAAAATAATGAGCAAGCTCAGGTAAGATAGTAAAGGAGATGGCCTCTCCCTTCGCTTCCTTTGGTGGCTTCTCTGTTTTTGCAATGAAAGATGCACCTGTATCTGTAATCAAGTGAACCAAAGCCACTTCACCCAGATTTTCTACAAGTTCCAAAGTACCTGTTACAACCGCATCTGCTGCTTTGCACACTTGCATGTGCTCAGGGCGCAAGCCAATCTGCATGTCATCTGTTAGGTCGGTCTTCAAGATCTTAGATGCTTTTTTCGACAAGTCACTTGCGGCAAAGAAGTTCATCTTCGGGCTGCCGATAAATTGCGCAACAAAGGCATTTTGTGGCTTTTCATACAAAGCGATTGGGCTACCAACTTGCTCAATTACACCATCACGCAACACAACAATCTTGTCAGCCAATGTCATAGCTTCGACTTGGTCGTGTGTTACATAAATCATAGTTGTTTTTAAACGTTCATGCAGACGCGCAATTTCAAGGCGTGTTTGAACGCGCAAGGCCGCATCAAGATTTGAAAGCGGTTCGTCAAACAAGAAGACCTTTGGATCACGAACAATGGCACGACCAATCGCAACACGTTGACGTTGACCACCAGACAAATGACGCGGGCTACGATCTAGATAATCAGTAATCTGCAAAATATCGGCTGCGGCACGGACACGGCGGTCAATTTCATCAGCTGGCGTCTTCGCCTGCTTCAAGCCAAATGCCATATTTTTGTAGACAGTCATATGCGGGTAAAGAGCATAGGTTTGGAACACCATTGCCACACCACGCTTTGACGCAGCAACTTCATTCACCTCTGTTTCGCCAATGCTGATCGAGCCGTCTGAAATTTCTTCCAAACCAGCGATCATACGCAGCAAAGTTGATTTACCGCAACCAGACGGGCCGACAAATACGACAAACTCGCCGTCTTCAATATCTAAATCCACGCCATGGATAACTTCAGCGGCTTCATAGCGTTTGCGGACATTTCGTAAAGTTAGGCTGGCCATTTTTCCTCCAAATGGGCAATTTGTTGCTGTAGCAATGTAATAAAGTCAGGATAAAGTGTTGGGATGTTACCCCATAGTTGCTCTGAGGTATGGAACGCATCAGTCCCAAGCATGGCGTGCAACTCATCCCAGCTAGGCTCATTATAGCTAAATGAGACTTTGCCGGCGGCGACATGCTTAGCGAATACATACCAGCTAGCAATTGAATGTATCGTGTGATGGGGGATAATGCCTTGGGCAAAGCATCCTTCCAATGTCGGACGGATGAAAATTGGAAACTTTGCCATGCCATCTGCACAGATGCGAGCGACCGTATCCCCGATTGCCTGATTGCTAAAACGCTGCGCGATTTTCTCTTGATAGGCATCTTTTTCAAAAGGTAAGGCGAGTGTCAAAGCTGGCAAAACTTCGTCTTGTTCAAATTTATCAAAGTGAGCGCGCAGTTCAGGGTGCCGCATCGCTTCGTCAAATGTATGTAATCCCTCGAGAGCCGCGAGATAAGCAAGTGCTGTATGTCCGCCATTTAACACGCGGATCTTTGTCTCTTCAAACGGATCCACATCCGACGTAACTGTGACATCAACTTTTGCCAAATCTGGCATTGCGGATGCGGCATTATCGGCTAAGACCCATTGCAGATAATCTTCACAAAGAATAGGAGAGGCCACCGAGGCATTTAATAGCGTTGACAACTCAGCCGCTAAAGTATCGGGGCTTCTCGGTGTAATTCTATCCACCATGGAACAAGGGAACGCAATATTCTCCGCCACCCAGTCTGCAAGCTCATCTTCGCCTGCGGCACGCAAATATCCGTTAAGATTGCGCTCCAACATTTTGCCATTTTGGCGGATATTGTCACAACATGCGATTGTTAGTGGCAGTCCCATTTCCTGTCTTTGCTTCAATGCCGCGCGCAAATAAGCGTATACTGTTTCTTTACTATCGCCTGTCAACTCAGCAGAAATCACCGGATGGGATAAGTCTAAATCCCCTTGCGGATCGCAATAATAGCCACTTTCAGTCACCGTAATTGTAACCAGATGAACTGACTCTTGAGAGACGAGCTTTTCTGCGCCTGCCTTATCACTGGCCCAATCTGCAAAGGCAATATGCGGGCGTATCTGTGAAATCACAACCTGGTTATCAGGTGAAATGGCTTTCATATAATAGCCACCGAAATCATTTATCTCAGCCGCTGCTGTGGCAAAAATATCGCTTTCAGACCCTCGCAGATTGACCGCTGCAATGCCCCAGCGCAAATCCCCTGTATGCTGCATATAGGCGTCAATATAGGCGGCCTGATGTGCCCGGTGGAAAGCGCCAAAGCCAAGATGCACCACACCACATTCGCAGGCGTCACGATCATAGCTTGATGCTTGAACTTCAGGTTTAGTATGTCCATCCATCATAATACATCCTCCCCATCTACCAGCTCTTCTCTTGCGAGGCGGCGATATTCAGATGGGGTCATTCCCTTTAATTTACGAAATTGACGATTGAAATTCGCCAAATTTTGGAAGCCAGATTTGTAACAAATGGTCGTCACCTGGTCATCTGTGCCATAAAGCATGGAACAGGCTTGGCCCACACGCACCCGCGTGATGAAATCAACGAAATTATGGCCTGTCACTGACTTAAAATTGCGGCTAAAGCTTGATTGTGCCATGCCCGCTTTATCTGCTGCCTCAGTTTGAGACAATTCATCGCGATAATTTTGAATGATATGGTCTATGACAGTGCCAATACGTGCATGTTTACTACCCGTATCAACTTGCGTGACTTGCATGCTTGATAGTGTTTTCTTTTCAGCATGTTCATGAAGCCTTACCAAAAACCGCACAAATGCGAGAATCCGCTCAACACCTTTATTATCACGAATGGCCTCTAAATGGCCGCGTGCGAAAGTGGGATTAAAGCCTTCAAATTTAATACCCATCCGCGCCAGATATAACATATCAAGCACTTTGGTAAATTCAGGGAAAGCCTCTGCCAATTTTGTCACGCTACCATGTGAAAATTGCACAAGCATGTCTCTGATCTCAAAGGTGTCAGTGTGAATCTCATCCGAAATCCAATTATGCGGGACATTGGGACCTGTCATAAACAAGTCTCCGGCCCGAAACTCACCGATATAATCACCGATAAAGGCTTTACCTGTTGTTTCTGTAACAAGATGCAATTCATATTCTTCATGCGCATGCCAACGGCATAAGTCTGACGGCCAGCCATGTTCGAGATAGCGGATCGAACGCGTGGTCCGATCTACCATTTCAATTTCTGGCTCAATCACAGACATTGTTACTTCACAGCTCCGAATGTAAGACCTTGAACAAGCTGCTTCTGACAGAACCATCCAAGCACCACGATTGGACCAACCGCTGCGGTAGATACCGCTGATAGACGGCCGAAGAACAATCCTTCCGGCGCTCTATTACCTTCAATTAGCTTTGATAATGTTGCTGCCTCTGTTGTTGTAAGGCGCACAGTCCAATAGGCCTCATTCCAGCAGAAGATAAAGCAAAGAAGAGCGGTTGAAGCAAGACCACCCCACGCCAAAGGCAATAGGATATCTTTAATCTCACCCCAGGTATTCACCCCATCCATTTTGCCAGCTTCAATGATTTCTTTTGGAATCTCTTTAAAATAAGTAAAAAGCATCCAAATCACGATAGGCAAATTGATCAGACAAAGAACCAAAATCACGAGAAAGTGCGTGTCAAAAATATTGAGGAAATTCTTTGTCAGATATGTCATCGGATAAAGCACAGCAGCTGCTGGCAGCATCTTTGTAGACAACATCCATACAAGCACATCTTTGGTGCGCTTCGTCGGGTTAAACGCCATGGCATAAGCAGCCGGCACACCAACAACAAGTGCAAAAATTGTGGCAAAACTCGCGGTGATAATTGAATTAATCGCAAAACGCCAGTAATCGTAGTTATCAGTCATATTGAGGTAGTTCTCAATGGTTGGCGTAAAGAAGAACAGAAATTCTGGCTTTACGGCATCCGCGTCAGTCTTGAAACTGGTGAAAACCATCCAAAAAATGGGAAAAAAGAAAATCAACGCCACAGTCCAGGCTACGACTGGCCATAGAATGTCACTTACTTTTGAGCGATTGCCAATAACAGCCATCTTTATCTCCTAATCCACCAGGTTCTTGCCCACCATACGGAGCAAGAAAATCGCGACTATATTTGCTAGAATGACGGCAAAGATACCTGTTGCACTGGCCGCCCCAATATTGTTTGACGTAAATTCACCGATCAAATAAGGCAGGTTTTTATTCCCGTTACCGCGGCTAACAATTTCAATTTCTGCATAAAGTGACAGGTGGAAAATAGACTGAATCATAACCACAATCGCAATGGGTCGCGCCAAATGAGGAATGGTCAAATAGATGAATTGTGACCATGCACTAGCCCCATCAAGCAATGCGGCTTCTTTTTGCTGCTGATCTTCCGATTGTAGTGATGTCATAAAAATCAGCACAGCAAATGGTGTCCACTGCCAGGCCACCATCATGATGACCGCATAAGCAGACGTTTGCGTCGCGCGGAATGAGATCGGCTCTAATTCTGGCCATAATGAGAAGAAATGACCCAATAGTGGGAAATCCTTCAAGCCTGCGACCATATGATTAATTCCCTCAACGGCCAAACCATTAAGCCCCAACACCGGATCGAGGATCATGTTAATCCACAAAACAGCATTCACAGCTGGCATGACAAAGAAGGGTGAAATCAATAAGACACGCACAATGCCGCGCCCTGGGAAAGAGCGGTTGACCAACACAGCGATAGCCAGGCCTAACACAACTGTGATGACAAGAATGCTACCGACAATAAACAAACTATTTTGAATGGCGAACCAGAAATCTTTCGATTTATAGAGCACATATTCATAGTTGCCAAAACCACGCCAATTGCTGAGCTGTGGCACAGTCCATTCCGGCTTGCGCAAGCTGTTAAGCACATAGCGCAGGAATGAGAAATATAAAGTCAGGCCAAGTGGCACAAGCATCCAAACCAGCAACAAGAGGACAGCTGGTGTTTGAAGTAGTCTTGCAATTGCGCGGTTATTCATACCTAGTCTCTTACGGTCCCACCAAAAGCCACAGCTAATAAGCTGCACTTTCGCGTAAAATGAGTGATAAATTTTCTAAAAAATAAAACTCAGGCTCACCTTATGTTGCGAGGCTGAGGAGCAAGAGGCCCAGCTTAGGGGGCTGGGCCTCTGCCGTCTTCGGAGGATAATCCTTAGAAGTAACCTGCTTCAGACATAATAGCTTCAGCAGCAGCTTGTGATGCAGCTAGTGCATCTGCTACTGACTTCGCACCTGAAAGAGCCGCAGCCATTTCTTGTGCAACAGCTGAACCCACTTCTGGGAACTCAGGGATAGCAGCGAACTGAACACCAACATATGGCTTCAGGTCTGTTGCGCCTGGAGCAGCTGATTCAATCGCAGCCATTTCAGCAGCGGCAAAGCCGGCAGCTGCCTGGAACTCAGGGTAGGCGTATGTTGAAGCACGTGTGCCTGTTGGTACTGAACCCCAACCAAACTCTGGGTGGTCAGCAACAGCTTTGATGTACTCTTTTGAAGTTGCCCATTCGATGAACTTCTTTGATTCTTCAGCGTTTGGTGAACCTGCAGGTACAGCCATTGCCCATGCCCACAACCAGTTTGCACCAACTGGGTTACCAGCGTTTGGTGACTGTGCGTAAGCAACGCCGTCAACTGTCAAGAAAGATGCTGCAATTGTGGCGTCAATCCACATGCCGCACTTGCCTTCGTTGTAAAGCGCAAGAATTTCGTTGAATGAGTTACCTTCTGAACCTGGAGGGCCATAGTTACCCAATAGGTCTACGTAGAAGTTGATTGCTTCATGCCACTGAACTGAATCGATTGTTGGACGCATGTCTTTATCGAACCATGCACCACCGAATGAGTTCACAACAGTTGTGATGAACGCCATGTTGTCACCCCAACCTGGCTTACCACGCA
>WTJA01000049.1 GCA_011524995.1 Alphaproteobacteria bacterium
ATGATGAAGCCAACTGTTACGTTGATGTAACCAGCTTCACCTAGGTAACCACCGATCAACATGATCAATGTACCGATTGTTAGACGCCAGAATACGCCACCTGATACATTTGTGATAGCGCGTAGGATCAAGTAGAACTCGATCATGAGCAACGGCACTGTGATGAGCCAGTCAATGTAACGATACACTGTTGGTGTGTCGCCAGTGGCTACCCATACATCACGCATGTAGAAATAGTGGACAGCTGCTACCAAAGTCACAAGACCTGATACAACCAATGATGTCTTCCACTTAGGAGCCACGCGGGCTGTTTCCAAGAAGAAGAACGCTGTTGAAGCCACGAGGGCCATTGAAATCAGCCAGAAGCTGATGCCTACAAAGTCGTCTTGCGCCAAATTTTCAGCGGCGTTTGCAACGGCTGGTAGGACTGATAGTACTGCTGCAGGAAGCAACATTTTTTTAATGAATGACATTAGGACACTCCCAAACTCGTCGTTCTAGAACGTCCTACTTATTTGTACCGACCACCCTTCGCGTCTACATTGGCAGACAGGTGGCTCCTCCCCGATAGTGCCTAAAAGCTAACACAATCATCAGCCATGGCAATAGATTTGGTGCCAAAATGTCGCAGATTCCAATATTTCACTTATAACTAATTGAAAAATATAGGAAAAAAATTTCCATTTTGTGGAACTATTTTTTAATACTACAGTAAAATCAGTAAATATGACCGCTAGAAATAGGCAAAAGGACGCCAAAATGTTGCAAGATACAGTATTGATGGGTGGGGGATTATTCCTCATAACGGGGGCTATTATTTGGGTGCTACTGAATAAGGTAAACGCCTCGCAGCTTTCGCAACAGAAAAAGCGCCTTGCCACATATGGTTTGCTCGCGATTCTTATCGCTGTTGCTATTTTTGTGATTGATTGGCACTCATCAAATTACAAAGCCAATTATGCGGCGCTTGATATCACGCCGATTCTCTGGCTGAGTTAAAACGCAAAAAGAAAGCGGGGTGTGCCCCGCTTTTTCATATTTGCCTGTGATGTGATGGCACTTAGCCGATTTTCATCGCGATATTCTTTGTCTGGACATAGTTCCACAAAGCTTCGCGGCCTTTTTCACGGCCATAGCCTGATTTACCATAGCCGCCAAAGGGCGTTTCGACCCCGCCGGCAAACCATTCATTGATGAAAACTTGGCCAGACCGCAAGCTGCGTGCCGCCCGGTTGGCTTCATCAATGTCTTTGGTAAAGATACCATTGACCAACCCATAGGGTGTGCCATTCGCAATCGCGATCGCATCAGCTGTTGTCTCAGCGGTTAACACAGATAATACAGGGCCAAAGACTTCTTCGCTGGCAATGGTCATATCTGGTGTCACCCCATCAATGATGGTCGGCTCTAAGAACCAGCCAGGACGGTTGGCTTTATGACCACCTGTGACGACGTTTGCCCCTTCTGATTGGGCGCCAGCGACGAGGCCAACCGCTCTATCACGTTGCCCTTCTGAGACCATCGCCCCCATATTGGCGCCAAATTCAGTACGCTCAATACCTGGGCCCACAGACAAAGAGGTGGCGAGCGCTGCCAAGCGATCAATCATTTCATCATGAATGGCAGGGTGAACGATCATGCGTGACATCGCAGAGCAGACCTGACCTGCATTAAAGAAGATGCCCCATCTAACTGAGTCGATGACACTATCCAAATCAGCATCTGGCAAGACGATCGCCGCTGATTTACCGCCAAGCTCCAGAACGCATGGCACCACATTTTGCGCCGCGGCTGTGGCCACATGGATGCCTGTTTGTACCGAGCCTGTGAACACAATTTGATTAATGTCTGGATGCGCGGTAAGCGCGGCGCCTGCCTCTGCGCCTCTGCCACATAGGATATTCAACGCGCCCACAGGCAAGCCTGCCGCTTCACCTGCCTTGGCTAAATAAATAGAGCTGAGCGGGTCTAATTCTGGGGTTTTCACCACACAAGAATTTCCTGTGGCAAGTGCGGCGGCAATGCCTCTGGCTGTCATCTCAATGGGATAGTTCCACGGGATGATTTGCGCAGACACACCAATCGGCTCATAGATGGTAAAGTCGAAATAGTCAGCGCCAAGCGGGATAGAGCGCCCTTCGACTGTTTCCGCTTGATTGCCATAATATTCGAAATAACGGGCGGCGCCTTCAATCTCAATCACCGATTCCCAATAGGGCTTGCCGGCTTCTTTCGTCAGCAAGGTGGCAATCTCATCTAAGTTGGCAAGCAGGTAATCCCCCATAGCGCGGACCATACGGCCACGCTGGACAGGGCGCAGCCCCGCAAACTCACCCGCCTGATGACAGGCTTTTGCCGCTTGTACTGCGCGGTCAATATCACCGG
>WTJA01000093.1:0-3548 GCA_011524995.1 Alphaproteobacteria bacterium
AAGGCGATGTATATTATGGGTGAAAACCCAGCCATGTCAGACCCTGATCAAAATCACGCCAGAGCAGCGCTTGCCAATCTTGACCACCTTGTGGTGCAAGATATTTTCATGACAGAAACAGCTGCCTTTGCGGATGTTATTCTGCCAGCCTCTGCCTTCCCTGAAAAAACAGGCACAGTAACAAATACTGACAGACGCGTGCAATTAGGCCGACAAGCGGTTCAACCGCCTGGTGAGGCGCAACAAGATTGGTGGATTATCCAGGAAATTGCGATTCGTATGGGCCTTAACTGGTCTTATACGCATCCGAAAGATATTTTTGGCGAAATGCGTATGGTCATGCCGTCACTCACTGGCATTAGCTGGGATAGATTAGAGCGTGAAGATGCGGTGACCTATCCTTGTGCTGATGAAGAGTCAGAAGGTCGTGATATCATCTTTGGTGATGCCTTCCCAACAGCCTCAGGGCGTGGGCGCATGACACCTGCGGACATCTTGCCGCCAGATGAGCAACCAGATGCTGAGTTCCCAATCATCCTATCAACAGGACGCCTGCTAGAGCATTGGCATACAGGTTCCATGACAAGACGTGCCACCGTGCTTGATGCGCTAGAGCCAACAGCAGAGGTACATATCAGCCCAGATGATCTTGAAAGCCTCTCTGCAAAGGGTGGAGATATGATCGCTGTTGAAACACGCAGAGGCCGTATTGAATTGGCGGCACGGATGGATCCGAACCTGCCAGCCGGCATGATCTTTGTGCCATTCTGCTTCACCGAAGCGCCTGCCAATATGCTGACAAACCCAGCCTTGGACCCTTATGGTAAAATCCCAGAGCTGAAGTTCTCAGCGGCGCGCCTATCAATCGCAGAAAGCGTTGAAGCGGCAGAATAATCCGCCCTCACTCACATTTGTGACAAAGAGAGGCCACGCTTCTTTTTGTCACATCTATTTTAATTCGCATATATCGCTAAATTGCGCTATGAAGGGCAAAATTTATGTTATGCTGGCTCGAAACTGGGCTAGGTTTGGTGAGCAAGGGACCGCAAAATAGCTCTACCAGCCGTTTGATAGTGGGGAATAGATTGGATTATCAATCACTCATCGCAAGCCATATTGATAAGCTGAAGGCGGAAAATCGCTATCGCTATTTTGTGGAATTGGAGCGCAAAGCTGGCAGCCATCCCTACGCCACTTGGCACAGTGAGAGCGGTGAGCGCCAAGTCACAGTATGGTGTTCCAACGATTATCTCGGTATGGGACAGTCCCCGCATGCGATTGAGGCGATGAGCGCATCTGTGAAGGAACATGGCACAGGTGCTGGCGGCACACGCAATATCTCAGGCACCTCCTCTTCAATTGTCGCTCTGGAAAAAGAACTATCAGAAGTGCATGGCAAAGAAAGAGCCTTGGTCTTCACATCAGGCTATGTTGCCAACGAGGCAAGTATTTCAGCGCTGTTATCAATGCTAGATAACCCGCTTGTGTTGTCTGATTCTATGAATCATGCCTCTATTATTTCTGGCATCCGCTATGCCAGAACAGATAAGGCGATTTTCCGGCATAATGATCTAGCACATTTAGAAGAGTTACTCGCTGCACAGCCGCGCGAACGCCACAAATTAATCATTTTTGAATCTGTCTATTCAATGGATGGGGATACCTCTCCTATCGCTGAGATTGCCGCTTTGGCACGTCGTTACAACGCCATGACCTATTTGGACGAAGTTCACGCGGTTGGTATGTATGGCGCGCATGGTGGCGGCGTCGCCCAGCGTGATGGTGTCGCTGACGAGATTGATATTATTCAAGGCACCTTTGGCAAGGCCTATGGGGCGATGGGCGGCTATATTGCGGCAAGTGATGCGATTTGTGATGCCATCCGTGGTTTTGGCTCTGGCTTTATTTTCACAACCGCTATGCCCCCTGCCCTCGCAGAAGCGGCCTTAGCCTCTGTGCGACACCTGCGCCACAGCAGCCAAGAGAGAGACCGCCAGCAAGAACAAGCCGGCAAGCTGAAACAAATGCTCGCCGATGCTGGTCTGCCTGCCTTACCATCAACCACGCATATTGTGCCGGTGATGGTCGGGGATGCTTCGCAATGTTCTGAAATCTCATGGACATTGCTGCAGGACTACAATCTTTATATTCAGCCGATTAACTATCCAACGGTGCCAAGAGGCACTGAGCGGTTGCGCATTACGCCAGGCCCGCTTCATACGGATGAGATGCTGGTTGAATTAGTCTCTGCCTTGCGTGAGGTTTTCCACCGCGTCAATCCACCAAGCCTCCATCACATTGCTGACAAAAAAGCCATAGCCAATTTCGGATAACGCACTAGATTGGTGTCAGTCTTGATGAAATCTGAGTATCAAAGGGTGATATCATGTCTGTGAAAGAAATGCCTGCGGACCATCCGCAATGGCCGCGTCATGCCAAAACTGGCCTATTGCTGGTGAATCTGGGAACACCAGATGGCACTGACACGCCATCAATGCGCCGCTATCTAAAAGAGTTTTTGTCAGATAAGCGCGTTGTTGAAGTGCCGCGCCTATTATGGTGGTTAATCCTGAATCTGATCATTCTTAACATCCGTCCGCGCAAATCTGGTGACGCCTATGCCCGCATTTGGTTGGATGATGAAGATGGCTCACCTTTGCGCAAATATACAAGATTACAAGCCGAACATTTGGCCAAACGATTTGGCGCTGAGGGTGATGGGCGCGCTGACCTTATGGTTGATTATGCAATGCGCTATGGTAATCCATCGATTGAATCACGCCTTGAAGCGATGCGCGCCGCTGGCTGTAACCGCTTTGTTATCGTCCCTCTTTATCCGCAATATGCCGCCTCAACAACCGCGACTGTGAATGACGAGGTCTATCGCTGGGCGCTGAAACAAAGATGGCAGCCAGCCATCCGCACAGCGCCTGCCTATCATGATCATCCTGTCTATATTAAGGCGTTGGCTGATAGTTTCCGTGATTTCCAAGCAGAACATGGCGACCCTGATATGTTGCAGCTATCCTTCCATGGAATCCCACAACGTTACTTCGCACAAGGTGACCCCTATCATTGCCATTGCATGAAGACCGCGCGCCTTGTCAGAGAAGAATTAAATTGGCCAGAAGAGAAATTCTTTGTCAGCTTCCAATCTCGCTTTGGTCGGGAGCCATGGCTTCAACCTTATACGGATGAAACATTAGAGCGATTTGGTGAGGAAAAAGTAGGACACCTTGCCCTAATGGCACCTGGCTTCAGCGCTGATTGCCTGGAGACACTGGAAGAGCTAGCCCTAGAAGGTCAGGAAGAGTTCCACGAAGCCGGCGGCGGTACCTTTAACTATATTCCCTGCCTCAATGATAGCGACCACGGCATGAAGGTCATTGAACAGATTGCGCGTGAAAACCTCGCTGGCTGGGTCGAGCTATAACATCAAAAGGGGTTGAGTAGGATTATACTCAACCCCTTTTTTGTATCCCTTCTCTACGCCATCTTACCCCTATTATCTTTTAAGCCTTGCGGTGCCTTTGCTGTTTGCTAGGGTA
>WTJA01000093.1:3648-25886 GCA_011524995.1 Alphaproteobacteria bacterium
AAGGCACTGCTACCCCTTATCGCAAAAGGCACGATATGGTGTGATTGTTCCACCATCGATATCGCATCGGCGCGTGCCCTTCATCAGGCAGCCGCAGCAAAAGGTATCCCCTGTTTAGATGCCCCTGTCTCTGGCGGCATAAGCGGTGCTGAGGCTGGCACCCTCACCTTTATGATTGGCGGGAGCGATGTGGCTGTGTCAGCCGCTCGCCCTGTGCTAGAGGTGATGGGCGGCAAGCTCGTTCACTGTGGTGAGGCCGGCGCTGGGCAGGCTGCTAAATTGTGCAACAACATGATTTTGGGCATTACCATGATTGGCACATGTGAAGCCTTTATCCTCGCGGACCAATTGGGGCTAAGCCGCCAAGCCTTATATGATGTGGTATCGACCTCCTCTGGACAAAGCTGGTCTCTCACCACCTATTGCCCTGCCCCTGATATTGGCCCTAACAGCCCCGCAGATCGTGACTATCAGCCAGGCTTTTCAACAGCGCTCATGGCCAAAGATTTAACGCTTGCCATGCAAGCAGCGGACGAAACAGGGACCCCCGCCGCACTTGGGGCGCTTGCCCATAAACTCTATGAAGAATTCGCCTCTGATGAGGCTATGGCTAGAAAGGATTTCTCAGCCATGCTACCACATCTCCAATCTCTGATAAGAGACCGCTAAATTTGCTATCATTTCCTTGTGGGGACTTCACATGACTGTTCAGATCTGGTCTAGCGCCAAACGCGCCTATGACCGTGCGCTTACCACTGCTGGCACGCCATTTGCGCGTCTCTTCCTCTATGCCTTCTCTTGCCTTGAATCGATTATTATTCCGGTCCCCACAGATCCGCTGTTGGCCGCTTGTGTCTTAGCAAAACCACAAAGATGGATCTCAATTACGGTCTATTGCGCACTGGCATCTGTCGTAGGAGGCGCGATTGGTTGGGCGCTTGGGGCGTTTGCAGCCCCCGCAGTTATGGCGGCCGCTGAAAGCTTACCACATGCGATTTTCAGTGCTGAAAAATTTGAAGCTGTTGCCCAAGCCTTCCAGAAATTAGGCTTGCCGCTTGTCCTTATTGGGGCGTTTACGCCGCTCCCATTCAAGGTGATTGCTATATCAGCTGGTTTATTTGCCTATCCGCTTATTCCATTCCTCATTATTGCGACAATTGGCCGTATGGCGCGCTTCTTGATTGTCGCTGCGATGGTACGATATCATAAGGATAGCAAGCGCTTACTGATGATTGGATCAGGCGCTTTGGTCTTGGTTTTAATAGGCTTTTGGATGCTCGGATAAATGGCTTTGACACAGCATATGGTCGATGTGATACGCGGTCCGCGTGCGCTGTGGCTGGCGGGGCTAGGGTCATTCAGCTTACTCGCCGCTGCCCTTGCCTTTGAACATATTGGCGGGCTTGCCCCTTGCAAATTATGCCTCACCCAGCGTGTGCCTCATTATGGGATTGTCGCCCTTGCCATGATTGGCGTCCTCACGCCGCAGGCCAATCGCCTATGGCGGCTGATGGCCGCCGCGCTAGCGCTAATGACAGCCTCTGTTGGCTTGCAACATGTTGGCGTTGAACAAGGCTGGTGGCAAGGACCACAAGGATGCACAGCGCAAATGGCTGGCGGTGATTTAGCATCACTGACTGATAGCTTGCTAGCCACGCCTGTGGTGCGTTGTGATGAGATTGCATGGCAATTACTGGGCATCTCCATGGCAGGGTGGAATATGATTGCCTCGCTTATCATAGCCTCTTTATTAGTTTATAGTGTCTTAGCCGGCCCTAAGGCCGCGTAAAGGAGATAGTGATGGCACAAGTATCACGCAGACGACTAGCTGAATATTTACGCGTCAATCATGCCGGGGAACGTGCTGCACAGACCATCTATAAAGGCCAGCTCGCTGTCTTGAAAGGCCATGAACACGAGGCTGAGATCCAGCATATGATGGAACAAGAGGTCGAGCATCTTGAGACATTTGATAAATTATTAAATGAGTATCAGGTACGCCCGTCCCTTCTGGACCCGGTCTGGGGTGCCGCAGGATTCGCGCTCGGCGCTGTCACAGCCGCCATGGGGCCAAAGGCAGCGATGGCCTGCACCATTGCCGTCGAAGAAGTGATTGGGGAACATTACCAAGAACAGGTAGAAGCGTTGCATGCCGCTGATCAAGAGCCAGAGCTGACAAAAACATTGGCGCGCTTCAGAGATGAAGAATTAGAGCATCGCGACATCGCACGCGACCATAAGGGCGAAGAGGCAACCGCCTATCCTCTTTTGCGCAAAATCATTCAAACAGGATGCCGCGGCGCCATCAAAATCGCAGAAAAATTATAGATTTTTGCCATGCCTTATTGGGCATTAACAGATAGTTGAGACTAGACTTTTCAGGAGCCTGCCCCTATAGTGTGGCAGCAAATGAGCGCGGCTGTGGTGTAGTGGTAGCACAAAAGCCTTCCAAGCTTTTAGGGCCAGTTCAAGTCTGGTCAGCCGCTCCAACTCTCCCTCTCACTTGGAATAGATAAGTGTCTTACAATAAGACATGTGTGAGGCGCGTGTGAGATGATTGATATCCTAATTGCAGTCTTTGTTGTCGCTGGCGCCATCATCGGTTATTGGCGTGGTGCCTTTGCCGGCGTTGTCTTGCTTTTGGCCACCTATGTCCCAATGGGCTTATTCGTTCTTTATTATGATAAGATCTCTGGCTTTGTGCAGCTCACTCTGAGCAATAGTGGCAATGCCACAACCTCTGCCTTGGGCGGTTTGGGTGCTTTCTCAGGTATCATCGCCTTATTTGGCCTAAGCGGGGCCTTATTTTTTGGCACGCGGATTATGTTGAAAATTGTTGAAATGGAAAAACCTGACCGCGCGGCTAAGATTGGGGGCGCTGTCATTGGTGTTATCTCTCATAACTTGATTGCGACTTTGATTTTCTTTTTCTTTTATAATGCCGTTCCCGCCACCACAACGTCTGTCATTCAAGGGTCCTATTGGCAAAAAGCACTTTATCCCATTCATAAATTACTCTATCCGCCTTATGTAAGCCTCGTAAAGACACGAACACAGGCCTTTTCTGATGCCATTGCACAGGACGGGTTTGGCCAGGTACTTGTCGGCGGTGTAAGCCTTGCTGACCTTAATGAAGCGGTTGGATTTGATGCACCGAGCCTGTCTGCGGCTCTTACCGATATCAAAGAATTGGCAGATACGATCAATATTGACGAAGTCAACGCCCTCATCGAAACCGCGCAAAACGAAGATCTCAGCCCGGAGGAAATCGACCGACGAATTAGCGCCGAACAAGAAGCACGGCGCCGTTATATTGATAGCCAGCTTCGTTAATTTGACTGATTATTCAAAGCTGCAACCCGCGCATCTCTACCGCAGCTAAAGCGATAGAAATTATACCGCACTGGGTTTTTCATATAATAGTCCTGATGGTAACGCTCTGCCGGCCAAAACGTCACCTCATCTTCAATTGGTACGAGTGATGTTTTTGGCGCGAGACGTCTTGCGATTGACCGTTCTTTTTCAGATGAAACATGAATGGCAGGGCTATAGGCATGACCACGGTCGCAGAATTGCCCCCCTGTATCTTCATAATCAACATGGGTGTAATAATGGGTGATTAGCTCTTCAAATTGGATGGCTGTCGGGTCATAGTGAATTTGTACCACTTCACGATGCCCTTGATGCGATTGATAGGTTGGATCTTCCAAACTGCCACCGGCGTAACCAGACACCACTTCATAAACCGCGTCTAATTTTTCAAAATCTTTTTCAATACACCAGAAACAGCCACCTGCCACAATGAGACTCGCCGCCCCATCAGGCAGGTTTTGGGCATAATCGCCATAATCAGACCCGGCATTCACCGGCTGGAACGCCGCCAGCGTAAGCCCAAAAGCTGCTACAGCTAGAAGAGAGGCGCGTCGCATGGCGTGCGAAATAGATGAGAGGGAAACGAAATGATACGGCATGACTGCCTCCTTTCACAAATTGCGGCAAAGCCACATAGGTCTTTCGCATGTCCAGCTTTGCAAGATAGCGCGTAAATATGGCAAAAACAGGTCCCTTTTGTCCTATTCTAACCATCATTTAAGATATTATTTGAATATTATTTAGGCACTTTATTATTTTTCTGCATAATTTTTACGCAGAATATGTTGCCAAATAGCTAAGCATTCGGAATTTTACCGCGCGGAGCTTTTGCATGGTAATGACCCCCAATTACATTATTGGGGGTGCTATTCCATGTTATTACGTTCACTTATAGCAGGCCTGTCTGGTCTTGCTTTCTTTATGCCACACACAGCGATGGCTGCTGTTGATTCAGGCGACTCTGCTTGGATTTTGACATCTACTGCGTTGGTTCTTTTCATGACATTACCGGGCCTTGCACTATTCTATGCTGGCCTCGTGCAATCTAAGAATATTGTATCTGTGCTAATGCATCACTTTGCTGTTGCGTGCTTATGTTCTGTTCTTTGGGTTGTTGCTGGTTATTCATTGGCCTTCTCTGGCGATGGCGCATGGGTTGGCAATCTTGACAATCTATTTATGTCTGCCATCACATTTGAAACGCTTTCAGGCACAATTCCTGAGTCTCTATTTGCGACTTTCCAAATGACATTTGCCGTTATTACACCAGCTTTGGTCATTGGCGCCTATGTTGAGCGCATCAAATTCTCAGCCGTTCTTATCTTCTCTGGCCTATGGCTATTGGTTGTTTATGCACCTGTTACCCATTGGGTTTGGGGTGGCGGCATCCTCGCAAGCTGGGGTGTAATGGATTTTGCCGGTGGTATTGTTGTTCACGCCACAGCAGGCACAGCCGCAATCGTCGCAGCGCTAATGCTTGGCAAGCGCAAAGGTTTCCCATCATCAATCAACCCGCCTCATAGCCCTGTATTGACTATGATTGGCGCCTGTATGTTGTGGGTCGGTTGGTTCGGCTTTAATGGCGGCTCTGCTCTTGCAGCAGGTCAAGGCGCAGCGATGGCTATTTTGGTCACGCACATTTCAGCTGCTGTTGCCTCATTAGTTTGGATGATTATTGAATGGCGTCGCTTTGGTCGTCCGTCAGTTGTTGGCATGGTCACAGGCATGGTGGCTGGTCTCGCCACTGTCACACCAGCCTCAGGCTATATTGGCGTCCCAGGTGGTATCATCCTCGGTCTTGCTGGTGGTTATGTCTGCTACGTAGCTGTTGATATTATTCGCGGCAAACTTCAAATTGATGACTCACTAGACGTATTTGCTGTCCACGGTGTAGGCGGTATTCTTGGCTCGCTATTGGTTGCCGTTCTTGCAACAGAAACATTCTCAGGCGTTGGTCTTGGCGATGTATCAGTGAGCAGCCAGTTTATGGCACAGCTAGGCGGCGTTGTATTAACTGTTGTCTGGACAGCCATCGCTAGCTTTGTCATCCTTAAGATAGCTGGTCTAGCCGGCGGTTTGCGTGTGTCTGAAAATGACGAAGTGGAAGGTTTGGACCTCACACAGCACGGCGAACGCGGCTACCACACAAACTAATGGAGAGGCAGATGAAATATATCATTGCAATTATCAAACCCTTTAAGCTGGATGACGTCCGCGAAGCCTTAATGGCGCAAGGTGTTGAAGGCTTGACAGTTTCTGAGGTGAAAGGCTTTGGTCGCCAGCGTGGTCAGACTGAAATCTATCGCGGCGCAGAATATGCTGTTGCTTTTGTACCAAAGGTAAAGGTCGAGATTGCGTGCCGTGGTGACATGGCTGATAAAATCGTTGAGACTTTGAAGGATGCGGCTGGCACTGACAAGATCGGCGACGGCAAGATCTTTGTGCTCGACCTTCAGCAAGCTGTGCGTATCCGTACAGGCGAAGCAGACGATGAAGCGCTAAGCTAAGCACTGCCTTAGATAATAGACTTATATAAAAAGGGCTCTTACAGCGATGTAAGGGCCCTTTGCCATTCTGCCTCTACCTCAGGGTCAGTATCTAGCTGATAATATTGCTGCATCGCCTCTGGCGTCTGATAGCAAGAGAGTGCCCAAATGGCCATACCCCGCATCAGAGGTGCCTCGGCGGTTAAAAAGGGGATGATAAGGGGAATAAGCGCCGATTCTTTGGCATTTCCCGCTGCAATTAAGACATTGCGCATAAATTTCGCATAGCCGGCCCGGCGCACCGGCATACCAGCGAAGGTGGAACGGAACAACGCCTCATCCATCTTTAGCAATGTCTCAAGCGGCCAGAGCGCCGGATCATGACGCGGGTGCAGTTTTTGTTCAGCGGCAGCTGACGCAAATTTATTCCACGGGCAGGCAGCCAGACAATCATCACACCCAAAGATTCGATTGCCAATCAAAGGACGATATTCGTGTGCAATCTGGCTATCTTGTTCAATCGTCATATAAGAGATACAGCGCCGCGCATCGAGCTGATACGGTCTTGGGAAGGCTTGTGTGGGACAAATATCAAGACAGGATGTGCAACTCCCGCAATGATCTGCCATCGGCGTATCATAAGGCAAAGCGGCGGTTGTCAAGATTGTGCCTAAAAACACCCAAGAGCCGAAGTCACGGCTTACCATGTTACTATGTTTGCCTTGCCATCCTAGACCAGCTTGCGCGGCAAGTGGCTTTTCCAGCAAGGGGGCGGTATCAACAAAGACTTTGACATCAGCGCCGACATAAGCGGCGAACTGCCCTGCCAATTGCTTTAACTTGCCCTTAATCACATCATGATAATCGCGCCCTCTGGCATAGACTGAAATATTGCCTTTATCTGCCTCGGACAAAGACAAAAGCGGGTCATGATCAGGCCCGTAATTCATTGCGAGAACAATGGCAGATTGTGCCTCTTGCCACATGGCATCTGGTGAGGCACGTCTGTCCCTCGTCTCTGCTAGCCATGTCATTTCGCCATGATAGCCCTGGGCAATAAACTCATCCAAATACGCAGTTGTCTGCGCAGGGAGGCTCGCAGAGGTGATGGCGCAGGCATCAAAGCCTGCCTGGCTTGCCTTTTGCTTGATCCAATCTGCAATATCTCTGCTGGATGCCATCTCGTCTTTGTCTAACTCTCTGTTACAGAGGTTCAATATCACCCATCGCCTGCCATTTGGCAAAGTCAGTTTGGAAGGCGGCAAACCGTCCCTCTTCAATCGCTTCGCGCATCGCAGCCATCAAATCTTGATAGTAATGCAGATTATGCCATGTGAGCAACATCAAGCCTTGCACCTCATCTGCCTTGAACAGATGATGCAAATAGCCGCGTGAATAATGCGTACAAGCCGGACAACCGCATGCCTCATCAATGGGCCGGCTATCTTCGGCATGGCGTGCATTTTTGATATTAATGGTGCCGCGACGGGTAAAGCCTTGCCCCGTGCGACCAGAGCGTGTTGGCATCACACAATCAAACATGTCAACGCCGCGTGCAACTGCACCAACAAGGTCTGATGGCTTACCGACCCCCATCAAATAGCGCGGCTTATCCGCCTTCATAAGAGGCGTGGTGAAGTCAAGCGTATCGAACATCGCTTCCTGCCCTTCACCAACAGCAAGCCCGCCAATCGCATAGCCTTCAAAATCTATCTCATTCAGCTTTTCAACTGATTCTGTGCGCAAGTCACGATAGACAGACCCCTGCACGATACCGAACTGACCATAGCCCTTACGTTGCACAAACGCCTCACGTGAGCGCTTTGCCCAACGCATAGAAAGACGCATCGAGTCCGCTGCGACCGCTTCTGTTGCCGGGAAGGGTGTACATTCATCAAAAGCCATCGTGATTGTGGCATCTAATTTATGCTGAATATCGGTTGAGATCTCTGGCGTAAGGCGATGCGCTGACCCATCTAGATGCGATTTAAAGGTCACGCCCTCTTCGTCAATTTTCCGCAAAGGGCCAAGAGACATCACCTGAAAACCGCCTGAATCTGTCAGAAGCGGCTTATGCCACCCCATCATTTTCCGTACACCGCCTAATTTGGCCACACGATCAGGGCCAGGGCGCAACATCAAATGATATGTGTTAGACAGAATGATCTCCGCCCCTGTCTCAGCCACAGATTGGGGCATCATGCCTTTGACCGTTGCCGCTGTCCCCACCGGCATAAAGACAGGTGTTTGAATGGTACCCCAGGCAGTTTGCACCTCACCACGACGTGCCATGCCATCTGTGGTCTTTACCGTAAAACCAAACTCTGATTCAGGCTCTGTGGGAAAGGCGCTCTTGGCAAAGAGGCGGTCTGTCTGTCTTGTTTTCATGTGCGGCGCTCCAATAAGCAGGCATCCCCATAGCTGAAAAAGCGATACCCCTCAGAGACCGCTAAATCATAGGTTTCCATCATAAACTCATAGCCAGAAAAAGCAGAAACGAGCATCAATAATGTTGATTTTGGCAAATGGAAATTGGTCATCAGCATATCAGCTGATCCGACTTGGAAGCCTGGTGTGATAAAAATATCTGTCTCCCCTGAAAATGCCGTGAAGGATTGTGATTTTTGCCAAATCGTCTCACAAATCCGAAGCGAGGTTGTGCCAACAGCGATGATCCGGCGCCCTTCTGCCCGCGCCTCATTTAAGCGCGCGGCAGTCTCTTCGCTCATGCTACCCCATTCAGAGTGCATTTTATGGTCGGCGATTTCATCCACCTTGACGGGCAAAAATGTGCCAGCGCCAACATGCAAGGTGACTTCTTCAAAACGGATATCTTTGGCAAGCAGGGCGGATTTCAACTCATCTGTGAAATGTAAGCCAGCTGTCGGCGCGGCAACAGCCCCACTATGTTTCGCAAACATTGTCTGATAAGTGCTTTCATCCGCCTCATCAGGGCCATCTGGCCGCTTGATATAGGGCGGGAGTGGCATTGCACCATAGCGCAGAATGGCATCATCTAAGGCCGTACCAGAACAGGAAAAGCGCAAGGAGACGCCGCCCCCCTCTTCAACGCCAATGACCTCACAGGAAAAATCATCTGCAAAGGTGACAATTGTGCCAACAGGACATTTGCGTGCCGGCTTTGCAAAGGCTGTCCAGCTATCGGGCCCAAGACGCTTTAACAGGGTAAAACGGGCTTGCCCTTCGCCCCTTGCACCTGTGAGCAAGGCAGGAATGACCTTGGTATTATTGACCACCATCACGTCGCCTGGCTGCAGCAAGTCAGGCAAATCACGAATGATGTGATGCGCATGCTGATGACCAAGGCATGACAGGAGGCGCGCGCTATCACGCGGCTCAACAGGTTGCTGCGCAATCAAATCTGATGGCAGGTGATAGTCAAAATCGTCTAATTTCATTGGTTCACAAAGAAGAAAGGTCAGTTAAAAAATTTGGATGATACCCACAACCTCAGAGGTAGGCTCATCACTCTCTCTGACAATAAGGGATTGTAATTTTTGTTCGGCCATCCGGGCTTCTGCTTGCCCTAATTTTTCCTGACGAGAGATAGATTGCGGGGCCTTATTCATGACGTCTGCGGCATGACAGTCTGCCAGCGATTGGCCATCAACAAGCATGCGCCTCACATCACCATCTGTGATGATACCCTTCAAATCTTGGGCTGAGCCCACAAGTGCTAATCCCAAACGTCCCTCTGTCATAGCGATAAGCACATCTGACATGACGGCATCTTCTGCCACAAAGGGGAGGTTTTGACTTACCATCTTATCACCCACATGGGTCAATAACTGCTGACCAAGCTTACCGCCTGGATGCGTGGCTGCGAAATCTTCAGCTTTGAATTTGCGCTGTTCCATAAGCACCACAGCAAGCGCATCCCCGAGGGCTAAGGCTGCCATTGAAGAGGTTGTCGGCGCGAGGTTTAACGGACAAGCTTCTCTATCAACAGAGGCATCCAAAATCACATCAGCGGCCCGACCAAGCGAGCTTTCCTTGCGGCCAATGAGGGAAATCACTTTTGCCTTTAACCGCTTAAAGGCTGGCAAGAGCCTAACGACTTCTTCTGTTTCCCCAGAATTAGAGATCAAAATCACCACATCATGCGGGCGCACCATGCCCAAATCGCCATGGATGGCCTCAGCTGGATGCAAGAATAATGCAGGTGTTCCCGTTGACGAGAGTGTCGCCGCAATCTTCGCCCCAACAAGACCCGATTTGCCCATCCCGCAAATCACCAAATGGCCATCATGAGATAAAATCATCTCAACGGCTTTGGCAAACTCATCATCAATAACAGCTTCAAGGCGCCCCATCGTTGATTGATAGGTGCGAAGCAAAGTTTTAGCAGAATTCAAATGGGATAAATCACTCATGGGTTTCTTTTACTTAGATTGCTGGAAAAAAGCGAGATCAATTTGGTAAAGACCGGCCTCTTGCAAGGCGGTTAAATCAGATGGTCGATTTAGATTTAAAAATGGATCTGGCGCCTCGTCAAAATCGACATAGTGACACCCCATCTCTGCCGTGAAGGCATCAATCTTGCGTATATCTCTGTCACACAGCGCGGTTGTCAGCTGCGGCAAAACAGAGACAGGCCATAATCCGATGACCGGATGAGTGCGCCCATGGCTCCGCACACTGATAAGCGGGGCCTTCGCCATATGGGACGCGCAAACCTCACCAAGATTTTGTGGCAAAAACGGCGCATCGGTTGGGATTATCAAGCAATGGCTTACCATTGGATGACTCGTCACTAGGTAAGACAAGGCAGCATGGATACCAGCCAAGGGCCCTTGAAAGCCGCTCACCTCATCTGGGATAATGGGGATATCAAAGTGCGCAAAGCGGCTTGTATCACCATTGGCGTTTAACAATAGAGGGCTATGATGAGAAAATCGTTCAATAAGCGCATCTAGGATGGTCTGGCCATCAATTTGGATGAGACCCTTATCACCATGCCCCATGCGCTGGCCTTGCCCACCAGCAAGCATACAACAAGCCATGTTCATCTTTCGCGCCCTCCCAATTGGGCCGATTGCGCAGAGCTTTTCTCTTGTTTGACCTCTTCTCGAATATCATCAAATATGATGCGCTCAGCGCCAGATAAAACAGTAAAGCGTGCGCCACGCATACGCCCCACCAAGGTCAGCCCTGCTTGCCGTGCAAGTGACACCCCTGCTTCAGTAAAGCCGGAACGAGATACCAAAATCGGTATCCCCATCAAAACCGTTTTGATTACCATCTCGGTTGTCAGCCGTCCCGTGGTATAGAAAATTTTATCAGCCCCTGATATGGCCTGTAAAAACATATGGCCAGCGATTTTATCAACCGCATTATGTCGACCAATATCTTCTAAATATAAAAGAGGCGTCTCATCTGTTGCGAGGGCACAGCCATGAATGGCCCCCGCCTTCAGATATAAAGAGGGGATAGCATTTATGGCGGCGGATAGCTGATAGAGTGTTGAGGCTTTGACTTGCGGCCCCTTTGGCAGCGTGACCTCATCAAATTGATCCATGATATCGCCATATAATGTGCCTTGTGCACAGCCGCTTGTGCGAATTTTCTTTTGTAACTTATCTTCATAATCTGTAGCACGCGCGGTGCGCACGACCACAACAGCTAGCTCATCATCAACATCAATAGCGGTGATTTCATCGTCAGCGGTTAGCATGTTTTGATTGCGCAAAAAACCAACAGCCAACGCCTCCGGCTGATCACCCAATGTCATGGCTGTCACCACTTCCTGACGGTTCAGGAAAATCGTCAGTGGACGTTCTGTGACAACAGGAATTGTTACGGGCTGGCCCTTGGCATCCAAGCCTGTCAATGAGGTGGTTAAACCAGCCTTGTCCGGTGTGGGATATATTGGTTTCATGAGCGCACCTATCGCCTCACTTTGTCACTCGCATAAATTGTCACATTGACAAGATAGTCTGTCATGCTGTCATGTGGTATCATTATGGCACGACATGTTTCGTCAAGATACGTCATTTTGCGATTTTCTATAGGGTTCTTCTGTCGATGAAATTTCACTTTATGTCATCAACACATGATCAGGCACAAACGAGGTTTGCTGCTTTGACCGAACGCTATGGACAAACAGAGCTAGCAGAATGCGATGTGATCATCGTCCTCGGCGGCGATGGTCAGATGCTGCATGCGCTTCGGCAGAATCTCGACCATGGGAAAGATCTGTATGGTATGAATTGTGGCCGTGTTGGCTTTTTGATGAATGATTATGAGGCAGACAATCTCGAGGCACGCATCACAGCCGCAACAAGGGCGCGCATCCACCCGCTACGCATGACCGCCACAGATAAGGCGGGAAACACCCACAGTGCGCTTGCCTTTAATGAGGTATCACTACTGCGGCAAACCCATGCGGCGGCGCATCTCACCATTGCCGTCAATGGGTCGGTTGAGATGGACGAGCTCATTTGCGATGGGGTTATTCTATCAACCTCGCAAGGCTCAACTGCCTATAATTTATCAGCTCATGGCCCTATTTTACCAATTCGCTCTAATTTATTAGCGCTTACACCCATATCAGCGTTCCGTCCCCGGCGCTGGCGCGGCGCATTGCTCCCAGATGATTGTGAAGTCACCTTCACCGTCAAAGAGCCTGATTTCCGCTCTCAATCCATTTCGGCGGATAATATGGAATTTCGTGATATTGTATCTGCGACGATCCGCCAAGATAATGGCTATGCGGCACGGATCTTACATGACCCGCATGCCTCATTAGCTGACCGTATCATTAAAGAGCAATTCTCGTCTTAAATGCCTGCTAAGCAGTGAGAGAGAGGCCTTGCGCGCGCCAAAAGCGCGTGAGCTCTGTCCACATTTGCGCGTCAATCTGCGGTGTTTCATTAAGTAACTCATGACGGGCTTTGGCAATGGGCACGCAAACCCCTTGCGGCAAATGCTTGGCGGCTGTGGCAATGGCCTCTTTATCAACCACCTGTTCATCTTCTGGCTGGAACAGCACGGCCGGCGCTGTGATAGCAGCGAGATAAGACGGCCGTAACACGGTTTTCAGTGCCGAGTGATAGGCGGCATAGACCCAACCCACTGTTGCCCCATAACGCCGCAAATCTGGCTGTGTCTTAAACCAATGCGTTTGCCACGCGAAGCCAGCAGGGTCTGTGGTCAACTGATTGCTTGGCACAAAGGATGTCGCTGTTTCAAGTTCTGGCACAGAGGTAAAGGGCACATGTGAGCGTGACAAGCCGCACAGCTTCAACATACGCGCTAACCACAACACCCCTCTGACAGGTTTTGGGGTTGGTAGTATCATCGGTGCTGATAAGGCCAGCGATAAGATGCGTGGCCCAAAATAATGCGCGGCGCGCAACGCCAAATGCCCACCCATAGAATGCGCCAATAGATGCATAGGGGCGTCTTGCCAGTCAGCTTCAGTGATAAGGGCCTCTAGCGCATGGATGTGATTGTCAAACTTATCACAATGCACTGCCACAGCTTTGCGTCCCAAATGACCAGAGCGCCCCTGCCCTGGCCAATCGATGGCTAAACAATCAAACCCAAGAGAGACAGCACGCGCCATGACATGCGCATATTTTTCACAAAACTCGGTAAAGCCTGGCAGAAGTAAGAGGCGAGGCGCGTCTGGCATACCACAACGCCACAGATGCCCGCGCACGCTGTGTCCATTTGACAAAGTGGCATAGATGTCCGCCCCCCCAAGCTGCGCATTGGCATAACGGCTATCTTCAGCAATTACCTCATGCATGAGACAGCACCGTCAAATCAGCATCATCTTCCTTATCCAAAAATCCGTCTGATTGACGTGCCCACATGGTGGCATAAAGCCCATTCTGTGCTAGCAATTCCCGGTGTGTGCCTTGTTCAGCAATCACCCCTTCATTCATCACAAGGATCTGATCAGCATCAACAATCGTTGACAAACGATGCGCAATCACAAGGGTTGTCTGGCTCTTAGAGACATGATTGAGGGCAGTTTGGATTTCCTTTTCAGTGCGGCTATCAAGGGCAGATGTTGCCTCATCAAACAAGAAAATAGTGGGTTGCTTCAAAATCGCACGGGCAATGGCTACACGCTGTTTCTCACCGCCTGACAATTTTAACCCGCGCTCACCAACAAGTGATTCATATTTATCTGGCAAATTGTCGATAAAATGGTCGATAGCCGCTAATTTTGCGGCTTGTTCAATCGCCGTTTGATCAGCCCCAAAATGCCCATAGCCGATATTATAGCTAATGGTATCATTAAACATCACTGTATCTTGGGGCACAACGCCAATAGCGGCACGCACCGTATCTTGGCGCACATCCCTGATATCTTGGCCATCAATTAAAATACGGCCTTGCTGCGGGTCATAGAAGCGGAACAGCAAGCGCGAGATAGTAGATTTACCAGCCCCGCTTGGGCCAACCATCGCCACTCTTTTACCAGCTGGTACTTCAAAGCTAACCCCTTTCAGGATCGGCCTATCACGGTAGGAAAAATGCACATTGTCAAAGGCAATTGCCCCTTTGCTCAGGCGCAAGGCAGGCGCTGCCGGCTTGTCTTTGATATCGGGATCTTCTTCGATTAATCCCAGCATCCGCTCCAAATCAATAAGGGATTGCCGCACCTCACGATAGACATAACCAAGGAAGTTCAGCGGCAGATAGAGCTGTAACAGATAGGTATTCACTGCCACAAAATCACCAACTGACATGGTGCCCTGCTGAATGTCATAACCAGCAAAGCCCATCACCAATACTAAGCCAAGCGCGATAATAGCGCCTTGCCCGACATTCACGGCAGCTAAAGATGTCCGAGACCGCACCGCGGCATCTTCATAGCGGCGCATCGCATCATCATAACGCGCTGCTTCATTTTCTTCATTGTTGAAATATTTGACCGTTTCATAATTCAACAGTGAATCAACCGCCTTGGTTGCGGCGGTCTCATCAGCGCTGTTCATCTGGCGGCGGAAAGCCATACGCCATTCTGTCACGCGCATCGTAAAGAGCGCATAAATCACTACAGTGAAGAAGGTGATGACCGCATAAGGCAGCCCAAAGAGATACCACAGAACAGCGCTCACAAAAATGACTTCGATTAAAAGAGGTAAAATCTCAAACGTAGCCATGGTGAGTAGGAATTCCACCCCTTTGGCGCCTCTTTCAACCGCTCTTGTCATCCCGCCTGTTTGACGGTCGAGATGAAAGCGCAAAGATAATTTATGCAGATGCCGGAAGGCTTGCATCGCCGCCCCACGAACCGCACGTTGTGCGACACGCGCAAACAAATATTGCTTGGCTTCTGAAAAAATTTGCTGGCCTAAACGAGCAACGGCATAACCGCCCAAGATAAACCAGAGTATCGTTAGCGAAAATCCATCCTCGCCATTGACCAAATCAACCGACGCACCATAGAGCAAAGGCGTGACCAAATTAGACAACTTCGCCGCTACAAGACATAAGAAGGCCGCCGCAATCCGCGCACGCACAACCTTGTCCCCTTTTGGGGCCGTGTAGTCATATAGTTCTTTGGCTAAAACAAGAAAACGCGCGAAAAAGGACGCGCGCTTGTCGGTACTAGGTGATGACATTATTACGCCTCGACGGTAAAGCTCTCGCCGCAACCGCAGCGCGCTGTTTCATTAGGATTGTTAAAGACAAATTGGGATGAAAACTTCTCTTCGACCCAATCCATCTCAGAGCCAATCAAAAACATCACAGCAGAGGGATCGATCAAAATCGTTGCCCCATCTTGTGTGATCACATCTTCAAATGGCTTTTTCTCAGACGCAAATTCCACCACATATTGCAAACCAGAGCAGCCCGCTGTCTTGATACCAACACGCAAGCCAATAATATCATTATCAGCGCGTTCCATGAGCTTTTTGACATGCGCGACGGCTTTATCTGTTAGTGTCACAATCGGTTTTGTTGGATCAAACATCTGTTTTAGCTATCTGTTTTCGTTGTCAGTTGGGTTAATCAAAATCAAGCGCCATGCGCGCATCTTCACTCATGCGGTCAGGTGTCCAAGCAGGATCCCACACCAAAGAGACAGTGACTTGACCAACATCATTACACTCAGCCACAGCCGCTGCGACCTGTTTCGGCATCTCCCCTGCCACAGGACAGCCTGGTGCTGTGAGTGACATGGTGATGTCTACATCCCCAGTGTCATGCCGAATGATGTCATAAATCAAGCCTAATTCGTAAATATTTACCGGTATCTCTGGATCTTGAATTGTCTCAATTTGCGCAATAATATTTGCTTCTGATGCTTTACCTGTTGCGCCATCGGAACGAGGGGCGCCAGCCACAGCCTGATAGCCTTGACTGACATCAGGGAGGAAATCTTGCAGAGAGGGGCCGTCAAAAATATCTTTGGTCATGATTTGAAAATCCTATTGACCTTGTGCAGCGCTTCAGTCAGGGCGTCGAAATCCTCTTCACAGCTATAGATACCAACTGATGCACGTGCGGTGGATGATAGGCCCAATGATTTCATCAAAGGTTGCGCACAATGATGCCCTGCCCGAATGGCCACCCCATCATGGTCAATCAAGGTTGAGATATCATGCGGATGCACCTCATCGAGCGTGAAGGAAATCACACCTGACTTCCCCGCAGCCGTGCCAATAAAGGTGATACCATCCACTTCACTCAAACGTTGTGTTCCATAACGCAACAGGCTCATTTCATGATCGCGAATAGCGGCCATTCCAATCTGCTGTACATAATCAATCGCCGCCCCTAGACCGATACATTCGGCAATCGGCGGTGTGCCTGCTTCAAATCTGGCAGGTGGCGGGGCATAGGTTGAACGTTCAATTTCAACATCATCAATCATGTCACCACCGCCTAAAAAAGGCGGCATATCAGCCAGGATATCCGCCTTCCCCCAGCAAACGCCAATGCCGCTTGGCCCATATAATTTATGCCCTGAAAAGACATAGAAATCACAATCAATCTCTTGAACATCCACAGGCATATGAACAACGCCCTGACAGCCATCAACGACAAAGAGCGCGCCTGCTTGTCTGGCAAGGGCGGCAATCTCTGTTAGCGGATAAACTGTGCCAAGCACATTAGACACGTGCGGGAGTGAGATGACTTTGGTCCGCTCCGTGATGCATGCGGCAAAGGCTGCCTTATCGAATGAGCCATCTTCTGCCATTGGCGCGGCAATGAGCTTGGCGCCTTTTTGCTGGGCGACCATCTGCCAAGGTACGATGTTGGCGTGATGTTCTGCAATTGTGATGAGGATTTCATCCCCTTCCTGCAGATTGGCACCGCCCCATGAATGCGCGATTAAATTGAGCGACATCGTCGCCCCAGAGGTGAAAATCACCTCAGAGGGAGATGGCGCATTGATCAAGCTTGCCACCTTCTGACGAACAGCCTCATAGGCATCTGTTGCGGCCTCAGACAGATAATGCAGCCCACGATGCACATTGGCGTAATGTGTGCCATAGGCCTCTTGCAAGGCATCAAGCACCATTTGTGGCTTTTGTGATGAGGCAGCTGAGTCTAAATAAGCTAGCCGTTTGCCATGCACAGGCTTGTGCAAAATGGGAAAATCATCACGTAAGGCTGCAAAATCAACCATCTTAGACCCCTGTCATCCAGCGTTGGATCGCGGTGGTCAATGAGGTCCGCAATTCTTCCAAACGGACAGTCTCAAGCGTATCCAGCAAGAAAGCCTCAATGAGCATCATCCGTGCTTCATCAGCTTCGATACCACGACTTTTAAGATAAAATAGATGTGTTTCATCTAATTCACCAACAGTCGCGCCATGAGAACAGACAACATCATCAGCATAGATTTCAAGCTCTGGCTTAGCATCAGCTTCTGCCTGACGTGACAAGAGAAGCGCACGGCTCATTTGTTGCCCATCTGTTTTCTGCGCATCACGTGCGACCACAACCTTGCCTTGGAAGACACCTTTTGCGGTATCATCAAGCACGCCGCGGATAAGCTGTGATGAGGTACAGTTTGGCACATGATGCAACATACGTGTTGTCATATCCTGATGTTGTGTCCCACGCGCCATATAGATGGATGACAATGCCACATCAGCATGCTCACCATTGAGGTGCATATGCGTCTCATGGCGTGCTAATTGCCCACCGATGGCTGTGGTAAAGCTATTAATATCGGCTTTTTCAGCGACAGCCATCACCGTCAGTGACAAATGTTTGGTGCTATCTGTATCAGCTTGCATTTTGGCATGATCAAGCACTGCCTCTGCACCAATATCCATCACGATAAGCGGCGCTGATAGCGCGGCATGACTTTCATGATGTTCAACAATACGACATTGTGAGCCCGCGCCTTGCTTGATGAAGACCAGAGGATGCGCTGACTGATCTGCCACATTGGCGGTAAAGCGAAGTGTTAGCAGATCTGATATCTGCGCCCCTGCTTCGACTTCAATCATAATCGCCGAGGTGACATGCCCCACAGATAAGGTGCCAAGCAGATGATCGTCTGGCAGATAGGCGGCAAAATCCGCCATATCAGCATCTGTGAAAGGCCGAATGACCATACCGGCAGGCGCTGTCACATCATCAGATACTAAAAGGCCATTATCAAAATGTAAGACAAGCCCTGCCTCTGACGAGGTGGATGCTTGCGCGCTTTGCGCTGGGTTCACGACCACATCTTGCAGCCTTGTATAGATCCACGGCTCCGATTTCGCACCAGGCAATCCTGTGGCAGCGAACTGATCGCGCGCCGCCAATGCTGCGGCTGTTTGTTGCAAATTATTCGGCAGCATCAATCAACCCCGCATAGCCATTTTCTTCGACCTCTAATGCCAATGACTTGTCACCAGATTTGATGATTTTGCCATGTGCCAAAATATGCACAAAGTCAGGCACAATATGCGACAGGAGACGCTGATAATGCGTGATAACAAGCATACCACGGGCATCGCCGCGCAACGCATTCACCCCTTCAGAGACAATCCGCAACGCATCAACATCAAGGCCTGAATCTGTTTCATCAAGCACGGCTAGTGATGGCTCAAGCAAAGCCATCTGCAAAATCTCATAGCGCTTTTTCTCGCCACCGGAGAAGCCGACATTAACAGCGCGCTTGAGCATATCATCAGAGACGCCTAATTCTTTGGCTTTGGCCCGTACGAGCTTCACAAAGGCCAACTGGTCAACCTCATCCTTGCCCGCTTCACGCAAGCGGGCATTCACCGCTGCACGCAAAAATGTCATGCCGCCAACACCTGGCAATTCAACAGGATATTGGAACGCCAAAAACATGCCAGCTCTGGCGCGCTCATCTGCTTCCATTTCGAGCACAGATTCACCATCTAGCAGGATATCGCCGCCGGTTACCTCATAGCCTTCGCGGCCAGATAACACATAGGATAAGGTACTCTTCCCTGACCCGTTTGGCCCCATAATCGCATGCACTTCACCGCGATTAATAGTGAGGTTGATACCATGCAAAATTTCAGTATCACCAATTTTTGCGTGTAAATCTTTGATTTCCAGCAATGTCATAATGTTATTCCTTATCCAACCGAGCCTTCGAGGCTAATAGCAATGAGTTTCTGAGCTTCAACGGCAAATTCCATTGGTAATTCTTTCATTACCTCACGGCAGAAGCCATTTACAATTAACGAGACAGCTTCTTCTTCATCGAGCCCACGCTGATGACAATAAAAAAGCTGATCTTCTGAGATACGAGATGTGGTCGCCTCATGTTCCACCTTGCCAGATGGGTTGCGAGACACGATGTAAGGCACTGTATGGGCCCCACATTTATCACCCACAAGCAAGCTGTCACATTGGGTGAAGTTACGGGCATTTTCAGCCTTTGGCATCACCTGTACCAAACCACGATAGGTATTATTTGATTTACCGGCAGAAATCCCCTTGGAGATGATGGTAGACCGGCTCCCTTCGCCTAAATGGATCATCTTTGTGCCAGTATCGGCTTGCTGTGCGCCATTGGTCACAGCCACAGAATAAAATTCACCGACCGAATCTTTGCCTTGCAAAATACATGACGGGTATTTCCATGTCACAGCTGAGCCTGTTTCAACCTGCGTCCAAGAAATCTTAGCGCGGTCACCACGACATGCGCCGCGCTTTGTCACGAAATTATAAATCCCGCCCTTGCCTTCGGCGTCACCTGGATACCAATTCTGAACGGTTGAATATTTGATCTCTGCATCCTCAAGTGCCACCAATTCCACAACAGCGGCATGAAGCTGATTTTCATCTCTTTGCGGGGCCGTACACCCTTCGAGATACGACACATAGGACTGGTCTTCTGCGATGATCAATGTCCGTTCAAACTGGCCGGTATTTTTCTCATTTATACGGAAATAGGTTGATAATTCCATGGGGCAACGCACACCCTTTGGAATGAACACGAACGACCCATCTGTAAAGACGGCTGAGTTCAGCGCAGAGAAATAATTATCGGCCACAGGCACAACAGACCCGAGATATTTTTTGACCAATTCAGGATGGCTGTGAACCGCTTCTGAGATAGGACAGAAAATGACCCCTGCCTTTGCCAATTCCTCACGGAAAGTTGTAGCGACAGACACCGAATCAAAAACCGCATCAACCGCAACACCAGCGAGCATCTTCTGCTCATTAAGCGGGATACCTAGCTTTTCATAGGTCGCTAGCAATTCAGGGTCGACCTCATCAAGTGACTTAGGTCCCTCAGCCGTTTTTGGCGCGGCATAGTAATGGATATCCTGATAGTCAATCTCAGGAATATTAAGCTTCGCCCAATCTGGCGAGTCCATTGTAAGCCATTTTTGATAGGCTTTCAGACGCCACTCTAACAACCATTCAGGCTCATCCTTTTTGGCTGAGATAAAACGGATAATATCTTCATTCAGCCCTTTGGGCGCCTTTTCAACCTCAATATCGGTAACAAACCCATATTTATATTGGCCTGTTGCCTCTTCGACTGCGGCAATGGTTTCTTGCGTTGCTGCCATTGTCAGTTCACCTTCTTTGATTGGAGTGGGACCTCTTGATAAGAGGCTTGGGACGCCGGCCCCGTTTGTGAAAAAATCATATGGGCAGAGGATACAAGTGATTTTAAGGTCACCTCATCCAACGCCCCTCTAATGGCACCATTGACATGATTCCAATGCCCAGAGAGGAAACAGCCCCCTTGTGTGGCACAGGGATCTTCTGCCCCCTCAACACAAGCGGTAAGCGCAATCGGCCCTTCTAGGGCTTCAATCACCTGTGTTGCGGTAATCTCACTAGCCGGACGGGCCAAACGGTAACCACCATTCACACCGCGCTCAGCCACAATGATACCAGCGCGCACCAACGCTTTACCAATTTTAGCAATCGTCGTTTGATTGAGCTGTGTATGCTGCGCCAAGATAGCGCTTGGCACCAATGCCTCATCACGCATGGCCAAAGCGGTCAGCATGATCATCGCATAATCTGTCATACGATTGAGGCGAAGCACGTTATTACCCTGCTGTTATGCATGGCCCCCACTATGGTGAGGCCGTTGCGAATGGTTTGCATTATTGCGAATGAGTTTCAAAATCAGACTAATTTAGTCTAGTATAGCTGTAACATACTGTCAGACTGGAAAATTTCAAGGCCTCAAGGCCCAAAAATCAGCAAAATATTCAGAAAATATTAGTTGAATGCCTCACGGCGTAGCTGATAGCGGTTATCCTGCAAATCTTCGAAGACTTCTTCCACATCAGGATGGCTAACAGGCCCATTATCAGCGTCAGGCGTTAGATTTTGCTGACTAACATAGGCGGTATAGAAGCTATCTGAATTTTCAGCGAGCAGATGATAAAAAGGCTGTTCTTTGGCAGGGCGCACATCTTCTGGAATCGCGCTATACCATTCTTCTGTATTATCAAATTCAGGATCGACATCCACAATCACCCCTCTGAAGGGATAATGTTTGTGACGCACAATATCGCCGATGCAATATAGGGGTGCTTTTGTGATGTCTATTTCGTTGCTCATACTGACCTCAAAAGAAAAGCGCGAAGGAGACCCTCCACGCTTTCACTAATATATTCAATCCGGTTAAGGGCTATTAGATAGCGTCTTTTACCTTTAGCACTTGGCGACCCTTATACATACCAGTCTTAAGATCGATATGATGTGGGCGGCGCAATTCACCTGTATCTTTGTCTTCGATATAAGCGTCACTGCGGATTGCGTCGTGGGCGCGGCGCATATCGCGCTTAGACTTTGTCACTTTACTCTTTGGAACGGCCATGCCGAGCTCCTATAATTCTTTTGCCAGATTGTGGGCTAACACACCCTGTGTCAGGGATAGGTTGGTGGAGCCAGACGGGATCGAACCGACGACCTCATGCTTGCAAAGCACGC
>WTJA01000073.1 GCA_011524995.1 Alphaproteobacteria bacterium
ACGGAGCGTTGCCGCTCCGTTCTAAGGTCATTTTTAGGTCCCGTGATATATTAGCTTAGTAGTCCATGATCCCATTTGTTCTGCACCGTGGCCTTGGCCAAAATTGCAGATAAAGCGGCGCGTTTTTGCACACCCAATTTATCGAAACTTCGTCGCAAATGCGTAGATACGGTATGAGGGCTGATTTCCAAAATCCTTGCAATTTCTTTGTTTGAAAAACCTTTTGACGTCAGACGTGCAATTTCGTGTTCACGTGGCGTGAGTTTATCAATTTGCGCATCTTCATGATCATCTGGGTCAAGTTCAAAATTTAAATGTTTTTTTGTAGGAGTGGTTGCATTGAAATAGGTCCTAAAAATTTACTGTTAATTATTTATCCACTTTTTAGTTTCCGAGTGGTCAACGGAACAACATTTCCGGCACCTGTCATGCCCGATTGCCGTTGAAGCCCCAATGACTCGGCACTTGTTAGCCAATCATCAGCAGAATCAACGATATCTTCTAAATAGGTTTCCAGATCTGTTCGTACATTTGTAACCAAAAAATCTTCACCAAGCCAACGCAGGATATCCCGACCTGCTACAGCCATGCGCCCACGCTGACTGATGATGGGCGTTTCAGAGAGATGCCGTTTCATCACTTCTTCTAATGTATCCCATGCCGAATTTGACCCAAACAAATGTCTGATATCTGGGCTGTCCAAGATTTCAAATGCCGCATTCAACAACCCCATCACTTCGGTTTTCAAAATCGCGATATGGCCATAGGATACCTGTTTTAGGTTGTGACGCAGGTCCAGCCCCGAACGCCGTACCACAGCCTGCGATCCATAGGTCCCTGTGCGTCCATCTGGACGGATGACCTCGGACACGCGTTTGTCCTGAAAAAATTGCGATACCTGCTGTGTGAACTGTGTGAACAAGGGATGGAACATCGCATTGGGCTCTGCCCCATCTGGTGGAGCCGTGTCGGTATATCCAAAGACCTTGCGATAGGCCGCGCGACGATCCCGCTGGGTATAGCGCAAAATTTGTTTACGATCATATTGGTATAGCTTTACCGCCCCTGCGCCGTCCGACAGGCGCACAGACCCAGATCGGAACAAATCTTGCAGTTTTAAAACTGCGCGGAACACACCCAAACGTTCGTGCTGATAGATGTAGTACAGATCCGCAATTGCGGAAATGCGTTCGCGATTAACGTGATCATCATATTCGGGGATTGAGGGCATGTAGGGCGTATCGCCAATATTTTCCAACGCATTTTGCCCCAAACCAATCATGCCCAACAGCCCGCCATCTGGGCCACGTGCTTTGTCACGCTCAGCTGTTTCGACCAAGGCTTCCAAATCGGTAATTTGTTGATTAAGCGCCTCGGCATACTTTGGTCGGGCAATGATCTCAGAGCGTTTGGATGATACCAGCCAGGACCGATAGGCCGCAAGCTTGGCCATGATTTCATCAATTTCAGAGGTCGAGCGGGGAGGATTCTGTGTCATTTCGGGATCTCCTATTGTTTGAACTTTTACTGGGCGGGACGATTATTCAAATGTGTTGCAAATTCATGCGCCTGATCCAAAAGCGCGACCAATTCGTTTAACTGCCGACGCCCCAAGGCAAAGCGGTTATCCGTGACTGATTTCGTCAGTGCACTGTTTTCCCCAATAAAGGAACGCAATGCCGCAGATTGCTGGGTCAGGGCCTTTATCACCCAATTTAAATCACGCATCCCAAACTTGGTCGTACGCATCGCCAAACGCCATTTTTCAGTGTCCCGTTCAATCCATTCTAACGTCTGAGAAACATCCGAGGCGTGTTGGTCAACTTGACCGAAAGTTGCCCGTTGATCTTCACGTGATACCCCCGCCCGCATTAGGGCTGATCGCACCTCATGCACTGCTGGAATAATCGCATCCGTGGTTTGAACCAAACGCGCGAAAATCTGTCCGTTTGCAGTATTTTCTTGGCCTAGTAAGTCGTACAATCGTGCCTCAATCGCGCGCAACGCTTCGATAATGCCGTCATTGCGATCCATGACGAGCAAACCCGTATCGGTTGCACTTGGCTTGGCCTTGGAGGCGCCAGATTTCTTTGTCACACTTTCATCTACTTCGATCCCCAGGGCGTCCTGATATTCAGCACGTAGATCGAAAATACGTTGATAAATAGCCTGGAACCGCAGCGCAGATATACCCGTTGGTTGAGATGCGTCATGGATCAGATCACCAAACGCGTCGTCCAATTCACGTAAAATGTCTTTCAAATTCTCGGGATCACAAACGCAGTCCAATTCTGCCAA
>WTJA01000114.1 GCA_011524995.1 Alphaproteobacteria bacterium
GAAAAAGTGGTGCCCGGGGGCGGATTCGAACCACCGACACGCGGATTTTCAATCCGCTGCTCTACCAACTGAGCTACCCGGGCCGCATGCCAATATGGCAATGGGTTCACCTGATATACAAAAAGCTGTCTGGGCTGTCCAGCGATAAAACAGGCTTTTAGTCGTCTTTTTCCAGCTGTGTGAGAAGCGCATCAATATCGCTATCATCCATCGCCTCATGGGCGGGAATACGATAATCCTCATTCAGCCAACGCCCTAGATCAAGCTGCGCACAACGACGAGAGCAAAAGGGCGTATGCGGCTTAACCGCTGCTGTGCCACATTGCGGACAGCTTGTCGCTTTGGATGATGTCACAGCCGCTCCTTTCAGGGGAATGATTTTGGCACTCATTTTGACCTCTTTACCATGCGCCTATCATAGGCCCGGATGACGAACTGTCAAAGGGGCTCTGCCATGCCGCACCGTGATCTCCAACAGGCCCGCACGGCTAAATCCTAAAATCTCTGGATGACGGCGATCGCGTAATGCGATGGTTGAAAATTTATCTAATAGCTTTTGTTGCGCCTTAAAAGGCAGGCGCGGCAGATCAATCAAAATCACACCTGATAGAGATGTTAAGCGGATAAGCCATAACACCTCTTCCAGCGCCGCCTCAGCAAGCGCAATAGGCGCAAGGCCGCTTGTCCCGCTATCAACATCAATGACGGTGCAAGCCTGCGTCACCTCACAAAACAGGCGCGCGCCATTTGCCATCTCATACGGCAAAGCCAGCGCATTAGCGGCCATCTGATCAATGTCATCCCATAAGGCAACGTCATCATTCACATGGATCTGCGCCGGCCCATTCAGCGCCAAAGCTGCTTGCAACCACACATCATCCCCGCCATAAACCAGGGCGGTCTGGCCGGCCGGCAATGCCGTCATCAGCGGCAACGGCGCCAGTAATGCCTCGATCTCCGCAATAATCGCATCGGGATTGGGGACATCCGCCCCTCGTTTAATCACCGCGCCCCAGCCTTCTGGCAGTGCTGCCTCGATGGCGCTTTTAACATCAGCCGTCAGGGCGGCTGGATTTGCTGCTTTCTTTGATAGCCGCACCTCTGCGCCACCATAGTGGAGCATGACAAGCCGTCCCATCCGGTGAAAGCCAAGCTCTGCCTGCCATGGTTTATGCTGACGCGGCATAGCGGTCACTGTCACAGGAATGATATCCCCCACCTTATAAGGCTGTTTGGGTGATAAGCGCAGCGAGGCAGCGCTGCCATCTGGTAAGGTAATCTCTGCACGGTGATGGGCAGCAAAGAGCTGGGTGATACGGGCATAGGCCAGCTGTCCCAGCCTCTCTTCGCCTGATGATTCTGTAAAATAGTCAACGAGGCGGCCCTGTTCAAAAAGGGCGAATTTGCTATCGCGGCTATCCGTGATGATGTGCGGCGCCTCACCTATCATTTAGCGACTATCATAACCAGCGCCGCGCAATAGCTGGGCTGTGAGATAGAGATCAAGGCCCATAATTTGGGAATAGGAGCCTCTAATTTGTTTGATAAAGCGAGCAGCGGCCCCTTGAATGGCATAGCCACCCGCTTTCCCTTCCCAATCACCTTGCGCGATATAGGCTTCCATCTCTGCGCTATCGAGACGGCGCATCTGCACATGGCTGAGCGTATGGCGTATAATGAGGCGACCATCGGGACAAGCCAAAGCCATACCGCCAATCACACGATGCGAGCGCCCCATCAGGAGCGCCATACAGGCTCGTGCCTCTGCTTCAGTCTCAGCTTTTGGAAGGATGCGTCGCCCACAAGCCACCACTGTATCACCCCCAATCACAAAGGCGCCAGGATGCTGCATGGCGATATGACGCGCTTTGCTCTCTGCCATACGTTTGGCATAGGGAATGGGTAATTCGCCTTTATCCGGCGTCTCATCAATATCAGCCGGAATAATCTCATCAGGCGTGATAGATAATTGCGCGAGCAATGCCACACGTCGCGGTGACGCAGAGGCAAGGATTAACGGCGGTTGTGGCGATGTGGTCATGGCTGAAAAAAGCCCTCTGGCCAGATCAGCGCCCGCTTATTTAAAGCGGAAGGTGATACGACCTTTAGTCAGATCATAAGGGGTCATTTCAACATTCACCCTGTCACCTGCCAAGACACGGATGCGGTTTTTGCGCATCTTGCCGCTTGTATGTGCAAGCACTTCATGATCATTATCCAGCTTTACCCGGAACATAGCATTTGGCAACAATTCTGCGACTGTGCCTGAAAATTCAATGACGC
>WTJA01000128.1 GCA_011524995.1 Alphaproteobacteria bacterium
CCACCATTAATCTGGTCATCACCGGCATCAGAATGGAAAATATCATCACCTTGATTACCAAATAGGCGGTCATTGCCGGCCCCACCATAAAGGGTGTCATTGCCAGCTTCACCATAGAGACGGTCTGCCCCTGCTTCACCATAAAGGGCATCGTTCCCGGCCCCGCCCTTGACGATATCGTGACCGCCACCGGCAAGTAGTGTGTCATTCCCTACACCAGTGATAAGTGTATCATTTGTGGCGCCTGACTTAAGTGTGAGACCCTTTCGTACCGCTGAATAATCCGCATAATTGTGATCAAGTGCGTCAAGATCTATGACGTCTGGCAGTTCCACAACCGCCACCTGATAGGCGCTGCGCAGTTGCTCAGCTGTCATGACACGCCCTGAGCCAAATTGGAATTGGAATGACGCTGCGGCCTGTTCCACCACAATCGTACGAGATTGGCTTTGGTCATCCATCACCTCAATAGTGACGTCTTCTCCTTGTGCTGTGACATTCACAACTGATAAGCCATCAAGATTAATCACTGTCATTGATGCGGCTGGTGGTGCTTCAATTGTGATGTCACTAGCGAAGTCTTGCACGAAACGCAAAGTTGACACTCTAGCCACAATATCGGCTGGCAAAGTCGCCATCTCTTCAGCTGTCTCTGTGAGGAGCAACGTGGCATAGCCAAGGTCCCAAAGAACATCTGCTATCGCAATCGCCTGTGAGACTGGTTTCTGATACCCCACATAGTACCAGCCATCTGGCCGGCCTGTTGATACAGAAGTGAGATATTGAATGGTTGCAAAATTATAGGTCATGGTTTTGTCCTTTCTAATGCCTACGCCCTTTATGGGTTTGTTTTGCGACCTTCTCCTTTATCCCGCCCCTTTGATGACCTCACCATAAGCAGATTTACAATTTCTTGAAAAGTGTTTTTCTTGTTTAGGTAGTTATCAATTAGTTAATTTTTACCCTTTGCCTTATATTTACCAATCTTCACAGCGTTAACCACTTTTTTTAAAATTTGTATTTTTTATTACGTTTTGTATCTTTTGGTTGTATTAAACAACCAAATTTACCGGCACAGCCGCCCTCAACACCCCGAATCACAGACATAAAAAAAGCCCCTCACAAGGGAGGGGCTTTTCAATTCTTAGACAGTGATGGCTTATGCAGCGCTTTCTACAACATCGCCTTCCATGTCATCAACCTGTACCGGACCTGAATCCTGGCCACGTGCCTCTTCGTCACGATCAACAAGCTCAATAACAGCCATTGGCGCAGCATCACCATAACGGTAACCAGCCTTCAATACGCGGGCATAACCACCATTGCGCTCAGCATAGCGAGGGCCTAGCACCTCAAATAGCTTCTTTGTCATGGCATCGCAACGTAGCTTTGAGAATGCCTGACGACGTGCATGCAAATCACCACGCTTACCCAATGTGATGAGCTTTTCAATCACTGGGCGTAGTTCTTTGGCTTTTGGCAATGTTGTGACAATTTGCTCATGCTTAATCAATGCCTGTGCCATGTTACGGAACAGCATCTGACGGTGTTTTGATGTCCGGTTAAGTTTCCGGCCTGCAATACGATGACGCATTTTACTCTCCTACTGGCCTTAGTAAGGCTCATCCAAACGTTTGGCTAGCTCTTCAATATTTTCAGGCGGCCAATTTTCAACATCCATACCCAATTCCAAATTCATGACCTTGAGCACTTCTTTAATCTCATTCAATGACTTACGGCCAAAATTTGGTGTCCGTAGCATTTCTGATTCGGTCTTTTGTACCAAATCGCCAATGTAAACGATGTTATCATTCTTTAGGCAATTGGCAGAGCGAACTGATAGTTCCAACTCGTCAACCTTACGAAGAAGGTTACGGTTATATGGCAATTCTTCAACTTCATCCTGCGCCGCTTCAAGCTGTGGCTCTTCGAAGTTGATGAATGTCTGTAGCTGGTCTTGCATGATACGTGCTGCATAGGCAACCGCATCTTCTGGTGTGATTGACCCATCTGTTTCAATCGTCAAAAGCAGCTTATCAAAGTCTGTGATTTGACCAACACGCTCATTTTCAACCTTATAGGCTACTTGGCGAATAGGGCTGAAGATAGCATCCACAGGAATAAGGCCGATTGGCATATCTTCGCTGCGGTTTTGAACAGCTGGCACATACCCCTTACCTGTATTAATCGTCAATTCCATTGATAGGCTCGCGCCCTTATCAAGGTGACAGATAACATGGTCAGGGTTCATAATCTCAATACCAGCTGA
>WTJA01000018.1:0-4170 GCA_011524995.1 Alphaproteobacteria bacterium
GCATTAATCTGTGATTCTGCCTCATCTGATAGTACATCTGCGATAAGCGGCACATCTATGCCGAGAGCCTCATGGAGATAGGCCGCAATAGGTGCCAGCGACAGCTCAGGCTTCACCTCCCCCTTCGGGCGGCCTAGATGGGACAACAACACAAGACGCGCGCCTTCTGCCATCAACCGCTTTAGGCCAGGCAAGATGCGTTGAATACGGGTATCATCGCTGATGCGGCCATCTTGGAATGGGACATTGAAATCAACCCTGACGAGGCATGTTTTGCCTGACATATTCGTGTGACGCGCAAATTTAATCTGTTGTGACATGGTGGCTCTCGCTTTAATAGACAGCAGGGTTAGATGATGCGGATTTACTACCATAGAAACAGATAGAAAATCACGGCAAAAGCTCTTTCATGACTGGTATTTTTATGCCATTTTGTAGCAGTTTTAACAGATTTGTGTGAGCCTTTACCATGTCACAGACAGCATCTCCCCCCTTTCACCTCGCATTTGCAGTAACTGACATCGCTGAAACGGAAGCATTTTTTGTATCGCTGCTGGGGTGCAAAGTCGGGCGCCGCGCAGAACGCTGGATTGATTTTGACTTTTTCGGTCACCAGCTATCAGCTCATCTTGTTGATGGTGATTTAAGTGCGGCAGAAACCAACCCTGTTGATGGCCAGAAGGTCCCCTCTCGGCATTTTGGTGCTATCCTAGAATGGCAAGCCTGGCATGATTTGTCTCACAAGCTCCAAGAGGCTGATATTTCATTCCTGATTGAGCCTCATATCCGGTTCGAAGGCGAAGTAGGTGAGCAAGCGACCATGTTTTTCTACGATCCCTCTGGCAATGCCCTAGAATTCAAATCCTTTAAGGATCCTGCGCAGATTTTTGCATCCGAATAAGCCGCTGATTGGACTTGGTGATGACACGATTTGGTGAATTTCGCGCGGGCGTGAGGGATGTTTTCCCCTTGATGATAGGCATCATTCCCTTTGGTGCCGCCTTTGGCATCCTTGGGTTAGAAGCTGGGTTAAGCCCGTGGCAAACCTTTCTGCTATCATCCATTTTATTCGCCGGCACGAGCCAAATCATTTTTGCACAAATGATCGCCCTTGCCGCACCGGCCTTTGTTCTATTCTCATCGGTCGCTGCTTTGAATGCGCGCCACCTTCTCTATTCAGCCTCGCTTTCTCCTTACTTGCGAGACAAGCCCCTCACATGGCGCCTTCTCCTAGCCTATTTCATGACAGATGAGGCCTATGCCGTTTCGATTGTGCGATATCAAAACCAGCCCGCGAATGTGCATATGCATTACCACTTGCTAGGCTCTGGTTTTACTTTATGGGCCTTTTGGCAAGCCTCAACTGCGCTTGGCATCCTAGCGGGCACCGCCATACCAGACAGCCTTGAATTGGGATTTGCCATTCCACTCATTTTTATGGTGATCGTGTTGCCGCTCATTAAAGGGCGGCATGAAATCATCACTATTCTTGCCGCTGGCGCGATTGTTGTTGAGTTCCAACATCTCCCCTATAATTTATGGCTGTTGCTCGCTGCGGTCACAGGTATTTGTGCTGGTACCCTGTCTTATCTGTATGACAAGAGGCAAGAGAGATGATTTGGTTTTTAATCATTGGAAGCGGCCTCATTACCTTTGGCATGCGTTTCATTTTCCTCACACCTGCGATGCCCCGGCAATTACCAGATTGGGCAGAGGCGGCGATGCGTCTTGTACCTGTCGCAGTATTATCAACCATTATCATCTCAGAGGTGTTTATCAGCGATGGCGCCCTCACACCGCTTGAGAATAACCCACGCGTGATGGCGGCGATACTGGCGGGCATCATCGCCTTTTGGACAAAATCAGTGTTGCTGACATTGGCCGGTGGCTTATCCTGTCTTTATGTGCTTTCGCAAGTAGCCTAGCAGCCGCCCATCCATAATAGACAGGCCAACGGCTACAATCACAAAGCCCACTATCTCTGTCATCGATAGATATTGTGACAGCCATACGGCATCTAATAGCACAGCAAAAAGCGGGACGATGATGGTCACCAGCATCAGGTTTGATGCCCCCGCCAGCTGCAAGATGCGGAAATATAAGATATAAGCGAAAGACGTACCTAACACGCCCAATCCGACAAATACCGCCATCAAGGTTGGCGTTATCTCAAACCGCGGCACCCCCTCAAAGATGAACATCATCGGCAGCATTATAATAGACGCACATAGCAAGGTGGCAGCCGCAATCCTATCACCCGCATAACCAGCTAGCCGAAGCTTCCCCCACACAGATGCGCACGCATAGGACAAGGTCGCGACAACCACCGCCAATTGTCCCAATGACGTGACATCAAAACTCACAAGGCTTGCAGGGCCAATAATGGTGATGACGCCCCCAACACCTATGATGACGCCAAGCACGCGATGCCATTGCCACCGCTCCTCTGCAATGAAAAGAGCGGCGACGATTACACCAAAAAAGGCTGTATTGGCATTGATGATAGAGGCTAGACCAGCAGTTATGAAAACCTGTCCATAGGCAATAAGTGAAAAGGGAATGGCATTATTCAGCAATCCCATAAAGGCTGCTGCCGCCCAAAAAGAGAGCGAGTTTGGCAGCGATTTGCGACGCAATTTTAAATAGGCCAACAGTGCCGCCGCCCCGATAGCAACCCGAAAGAAGACAAGCGTCAAGGGTCCCATCACAGCCAGAGCCAATTCAATAAAGAGGAAGGATGACCCCCATATAAAAGACAGAAGAGCTAGTAACAGCCAAGCATGACCTGACATATCATCCTCCTATAGAGTTGCGGCATAAAATGCCATCCGCAGCCCCATGATCAAAAAGAACCATAACACTAACCGCCGAAATAATTGCTGATTCACATAGCGACGCAGATATTCCCCAACCATAAAGCCCATAATAGCCATAACAGCCGCCAGCAGGGCAAAGGGGATTATGGTACTCGTGACAATACCTGTTGCAAAATACCCCATAGCTAGAGGCAAGCAACCTATTAACAGCAAATAACCAGAGACATCGACAAATTCATCTTTAGGTAAGCGCAACCCCGTCAAATAAAACAATAAGGGCACCGCCCACATAGAGGTAAGAGCGCCCAATAACCCAGCGGCTATACCGCATATTACCTGCCATTTTGTGTCATGCGCACGCGATATAGCGAGAGATTGTCCTATAAGATTATACAGCGCGAATCCGATAATGGTTGCCGCCATAATCAAAGATAATCCGGCTATAGGAACCCTTGCTGTGACGAACGACCCTATGAAAATAGATAGTAGCAGGGATAGGGCAAAGGGCTGATAGCGCTTAATGATAGCGCGTCTTCGCTGGGCTCTGGCAAACTGCCAGATATTCGCCGCAAACATAGGAATTAGATTAATCGCTAACACCTGCAATGGTGCAAAAAACACGCTCAAAAAGGTAATGGCTGTTGTTGGAAGACCTAAGCCAATAACCCCCTTTATCACCCCTGCCATAAAGTAAATAGCACCAATCAGCGCCATCATATCTGAGGGGGTAAGCGCGCCCTCCATCACTTTTGATGCCGGTCTGCAATAGCGGTGATGAGCGGGATCATGTTAGCGTCTTTTACAGATAAGCCTTTGATGTCATGGCTTGTCATGGTGATGCTAAGGCGCCCATAGACATTGGACCATTCTGGATGATGGTCATATTTTTCAGCCAAAAGGGCAATTTCGGTCATCACGGCAAAAGCGATTTGAAAATTTTTAAATGTGAAATGGGCTGTCGCACTGCGCTTTGCTTTATCCGCGTCCCACATGGGGTTAGCCTCAAACAAATCATCAATTTCAGCATGAGAGAGTGGTTGGTTTTTCATGTGAACCTTATTGCCTTTTAGTGCCATAAGCGTATGGTTAGCAGATTATGAAACTCTTGCATATTGCGCAAACACCATCGCCCAATGCCCTCCAGATAGCGCAAGCCTCTTTTGCCGCGATGCAAACTTATGCGGGCGAAGAGGTCCATTGTATCTCCCTTTCGCCGACTGACGTTATTCCTGCAAGCCTTGACGACTGCGGCGGACTTGTACTTGGCACGGTTGAGAATATTGGCGCGATGGCGGGCCTAACCAAAGATATGTTTGATCGATGCTATAATCACTGGCTTGATGCGAAACAGGGC
>WTJA01000018.1:4270-16909 GCA_011524995.1 Alphaproteobacteria bacterium
TATCTTTTTTTGGCGAAATCACCCCGTTGCTTGCCTTATTCCTCGGCAATCAGCTCTATGATATTTTTGTTGGCGCCTTATGGGCCGTCATTGCCGCAGCTATCTTTATGGTCATCACCTATGTGAGGGAAAGACGCATTGCCAGATTTGCTTTGTTTTCTGTATTTCTCTCTGCCCTGTTCACATTGGCCGCCTGGCTGGCCGGTGATTCCCTTTTCATCAAAATACAGCCGACCCTTTTCAATCTCGCATTTGGTGGGATCTTACTAGCGGGACGGCTCGCTGGTCATCCGATGATGAAACAGTTCTTTGGCAGTCAGTTTACCTTGCGCGATGATGTGTGGCTGACACTGACGATGCGATGGGGGCTATTTATGATGGTGCTTGCTGTCTCCAATGAGTGGGCATGGCGCACCCTATCAGATGATGGCTGGGTGACGTTTAAAGTCTTTATTGTCGCCCCAGCCACCGCTCTTTTTATGGCAGCGCAAATTCCCATTACGCTGCGTGGTCGTCTTACATCTTCGTAATGACATAACCCAAAACAGGCAGATGAAGAGCAAGTTCGCCAGTCTCATCTGAGGATATATCAAGCGAGAGGCGTGTATCATCTAAGTAGCGCAACTGGCCTGTGACATCTGGGTCTGCGGTTTGCCCCGCTTGACGCACCATCACATGATCGCCAACAGCCAGACCATCATGATTATGGGCCATGATACCTGTCGGGGAGGTTGGCGTTGCTGAATTAGCAATCGCCAATGCGTCTTCACCTGACAATTCACTGGGAGTGCCTTGTCCAAAAGCAACAACAGCATCATCAATCGCCCGTAATTTCGCAAATGGGGCGAGGAAGTCTGGCCCGCCTTCCCAACGGCCCGCGATAAACCATAATAGATAATGGATATTCGCATCTGTCTGCGAGGGCGCATCACCATGCATAAAAGTAGATGACCCTGCTTGCGCTTCTAACAGAGATAACGCGGCATGAAGCTGCTGTTTGGTTGCTGGCAAGGCGGCCTTCATATCAGCCTCTGTCCACCCCTGATCAAAATAGAGGCTGCCTCTATCTTTGATAAATTCAGGCGGCGCGCCATCCATGGCATGTGTCAAAACCACACGAAGTGCCAAGCTAAACACTGTGCTTTCAAGCCAACTTGCCAAAATCATGGATTGCGGAGTGACAAGTGACGGCCCCTCTTGTCTTTCATCCAGCATGCGGAAGATATTTTGGCTGTCGCAATAAATATCAGCACCAATCTGCGCAACAGGTGTCCGGCGATAACCGCCCGTTAATGGCATCAGGAGGGGCTTGGGCGGCAAGCGCGGAATTTCCACAGAGTGCCAGTTCAGTGACTTCATGCCAAAACCAGCACGAACCTTTTCAGCAACAGGCGATTGAGGATAATGATGAAAAATCAAATCAGACATAAGAGTATCCTATGAGGTTGGGGGGGGTAACTTATCCGCGTGAGAATAAGGATTTTTTAGGGGCAGCGGACGCAGATACGTCATCTGCCTCATGGTGGAACGTCACAGATGGCATGGATTGCATCCAGATACGTCCGGCACCTTGCAATTGGGCAACATAGATATCTTCATCAATTTGTCCTAAATCAAAGGCAAGGCTTGGTTCCATTGCTGCCAGTAAATCAGCATTTACTTGTTGTTGGTCATCCGCTGCCAAAGTCAATGGGAAGAGATCGCCAGCCATAAAGGTCACGATGCGGCCTGTTCCTTTGAGGTGATAGAGGCGATACGCCGGGCGAGATGGCAAGGCAACATCCAATACCACCTCACAATCTACCACAGCATCATAGGCCAAGAGATTGGGAGCCGCTACAATGAGACCTTGGCGATGGAGCGATAAATCAAACACCATCACGGCGCCTACTTGCTTTGGCGTCACATAGAGTAATTCTGTGTCAGATGACTGATTCTGCAGCGCGACAAATCCCTCATGCGTCGATGGGCCAAGCTCAACATTAGGTGATTTTGCCAAAAAGCTATCGCGGCGCGCATGCAATAATGTTTGCGCAGGAATATCACATTCAATGGCGGGACAAGAGCCGTCTATGACACGGAATACAGTTTGTGGCACATCTTCAGCAGAGAGATCACTAGCCTCATTTCTCTCTTCTGGTGTTTCGAGCGGTTCAAAATCTGTTGTATCATCTTGCATGGGCTTGCCTATCTTTGCCGGTTTCTGACGATTACCGACAATGTGTCATATCACGGGATGAGCCGCAATCTGTTAAGTCATACGAGCGTGCTATGAAAAGGGATGCTGTGTTTCAATCTCTTTCAGCTCAGCGATTGTTGTCACGCCAAGCTGCATCATCACATTTTCAATCTCATCTTGGAGGATAGCGCCTGTATGGCCAGCCCCTGGGGCACCAAGCGCCGCCACGCCCATTAAGAAGGCGCGACCTAGGAAACAGAAATCGGCCCCACATGCGATGGCCCGCACAATATCAAGGCCGCTTCTCACCCCACTATCAAGGGCGATGGTAGCATTATCACCTAGTTGCTTGCGCAAGGCTGGCAATTGCGAGATGGAGCTTGGCACAGCATCTAATTGACGTCCGCCATGGTTGGAAATAATGATGCCATCTGCCCCATGAGCGATAGCGCGGTGGCAATCTTCGCTATGTAACAATCCTTTGACCAGTAAAGGCCCCTCCCACATTTTGCGAATCTCTGTCAGATATTCCCATGTCAGCGACCCATTCAGCTGGCTGCCAATAAATTGCGTGATGTTTTTCAATAATTCTGGTGGGGCATAGGGCTCCAGATTCTTAAACCGGAACTTACCGCCATTTTGCAACGCTGCCATAGACCAGGATGGATGAAGCATGGCTTGCCATAAGACACGGGCTGTGGGTGCTGATTCTGAGCGTGAGCCAATCGGGGCACCGGCAATGCGCATTTCTTCGCGGCGACTTGGCCCAGGTACATCAGCTGTAACAATCAATTTGGTAAAGCCCGCTTTCTTGGCGCGAGTCAGCAAATCAGCCGTAATCTCTAGATCATTGGCAGCATAGAGCTGGAAAAATCCCTTGTCACCAATGAGCGGCCCAATCTCTTCCACATTTGCGCCGGCGACGGTGCTAAGCCCATAGCCATAACCTGCGGCACTGGCTGCTTTGGCAAGCGCCCGTTCCGATCCTGGCCAAATCAAAGATGAGAGACCAATGGGAGCGACTGAAAAGGGTGCGGCAAATTCGGTTCCACAGAATTCTGTCACGCATGACGGGGATACGCGCCCCCGCAATAAGCGCGGCACAAGTGAGACCTCGCTATAATCCTCAACAGAGCGATCACGCGCTTCATTTTGCCCCGTTCCTGCAAATAGATACGCCCCCACGAAGGGCGGTAACCGCTTTTCGGCTTGTTTTTGCAAATCACTTACACGTGGATATTTTGACATATAGTCCGACATGATACCCTCACCCTTAAAACGCTTTTATATAGCGCTACTGCTTTGCCAAAATGACATGCCACCTACCCCCTGTCTAGCGAAAGGGACATTGTTTTCTTGATTTGAAATATTAATGCGCGTCATGCTGACCTATGGGGGAGCGTTTGAAAGGAGGGTCATATGAAAATCATGAGATATCATGCCACCATCCCCGCGATGATTAGCAGCCTTACCCTGACATTAATCTTGAGTTTATGCGGTCATGCCGCTGTTGCCCAAGAGACACTATTGCGAGAGGCTTCCACCTGTCAGATCTCACCATCACTTCAAACCCAATGGCCGGAGACTGATTTCACCAGATGCACAATTGATTTGACTGAGATCCGCTCAGGCGGCCCACCAAAAGACGGTATTCCGTCCCTTGATATGCCAGATTTCATCCCGCTATCTGAGGCTGATTATGAACCGCAAGCCCCTTTGATTTCAGTTGCCTTTGATGGCGAAGCCCGTGCCTATCCGCTGTCTATCTTGATTTGGCATGAAATAGTAAATGACCAAATTGGCCAGATGTCTTTTTCGGTCACCTATTGCCCCTTATGCAACACCTCGGTGGTGTTTGACAGAGACCATGGCAATCAGATACTTGATTTTGGCACAACCGGGCAACTTCGCCATTCTGATCTTGTGATGTATGATCGGCAAACCGAAAGCTGGTGGCAACAATATAATGGCGAAGCCATAGCAGGCGCCCTTGCGGGACAGGCCCTTACCATCTTGCCCTCGCGCTTAGAGAGTTTTGCTGAATTTTCAGAAAGACATCCCTCTGGCATGATTTTGGATATCCCATCCGATCATCAACGTCCCTATGGCATTACCCCCTATAATGGCTATGACAGTTCACGATATCCGTTCCTTTATGAGGGCTCACTACCTAACGGAATTGGGGCACTTGAACGCGTCGTCGTTGTGAATGATGAAGCGATTGCGCTGTTCCATCTCATGCAAGCCAGACGAGTTGAGCGCGGCGATATCCGCCTCACTTGGAATAGTGGTCAAGCCTCCGCCCTCGACAAGGCCGTCATTTCTGAAGGGCGTGATGTGGGCACGGTTATCGCACAGCGCCAAGAAGATCATGGCAAATTGGTAGATGTCCCTTATAAAGTGACTTTTGCCTTTGTCTGGCATGCCTTTAACCCAGACAGTCCGATTATTGGCGTGTCATCAGAAGAGCAATGAGATAAGGGTGCTACGGCAGTTCGCGGATGGGTTTGCCGTCAATAAAGGCGGCAATCCCTTCTGCCATTTGCCCATAGAAAATCTGCATAGTTTCTTTTGTCACATAGCCAATATGCGGCGTCATAATCAGATTGGGAAGCTGGCGCAACGGATCATCTGATGGCAAGGGTTCATAATCATAGACATCAATCGCTGCCCCGCCAATCGTGCCAGACCGCAACGCCTCTGCTAATGCATTCTTATCAATAATTGGCGCACGTGACGTATTGATGAGATAGGCATCATCTTTCATCAAGGCAAGCATCTCAGCATCTATCAAGTGGCGAACACGTTCAGATAATTTGAGGTGAATGGTGATAAAATCACAGCTTTGAAAGAAGGTGGTCTTATCAAGAAAGGTTACCCCAACCTCATCACAACGTTCCTTCGTCAGATTTTGTGACCAGGCCACAACATCCATACCAAAGGCCTGGCCAAATTTAGCCACCTCTGAGCCTAACCGCCCTAAACCAAGAATACCAAGACGGGCGCCACGCAAATCGCGTCCTGTTGCCACCTGCCAGCCGCCCTCTTGCATAGCATGGGCGGACGGAACGATCTGACGCGCTAAATTACCAATTAATATCATAGCCAATTCAGCTGTCGCATGACCTGGTGATTGCGTTCCCATCACCACGATCCCCTTGCTTCGGGCATAGGCGGTATCGATAGAGGCATTACGCATGCCTGATGTGATGATAGCCCGCAGGTTAGGGAGCGCATCAATCACCTCTTTGGTGAGTGGCGTGCGTTCGCGCATAACGCCCAAAATACTATAGGGCTGCAATCTTTCAATCAGCGCATCCCCTGTTATCGTGTCATGAAATACATCGATTTGATGGTCTGATAAACAGCTCCAATCCGCAGCTTGGCGGGCATCATCCATCCAATCATCCAATAGTGCGATTTTATGCATCTTCACTCCTAAGGCGCTCTTGAAACTTTCCGAAAACAATCTTGCAAGATGGCTGCAGACTGCCTAATGATATGGCAAGCAACCAAGCAAAAGCAATTGCCTGCTTTGAAATAGTCCGCAGGCGTAACGGTAATTATCGCTTACCCTGGGGTATCTTTGTGGTCATAGAACGATTTTTTTCAGGCGAAGCAGACCTATCAGTTACGATTTTAGTGAGCCTTCTCACCATCGTCGCTTGGCTTGTTATTGGCTTATATATTGGCCCTGTGATCAGTGCCTTCCTTCCTATTCAGGGAAAGATTTGGATGCACAACACACATGCCTACAGCCTTGGCTTCACGACTATTTATGGCGCCAGCCTTATTATGCAATCAGCCTTGTATAATATGACACGGCTAGCCTGGAAGATTGGCAGCTTTGCCCTAGCCTTTTTATTGATCTTAATTGGCATGCTCATCATCATCTTTGTCACATCTGGCGAACTAAGCTGGATGATCTATGTCAATGAGGGACTACGCGTCTCATCCTAACTCACATCTGCGAAAGATAGCTATGACACTGATAATATTTGATAAAGATGGGGTTCTATTGGATTTACCGAAAACGTGGTTGCCTGTGGCGCGCGATATCACCTATTTGCTATCGGAGCTGACAGAGCATCGCTATTCTGCGCAATTATTCCAAGAGATTATCGGGATTGAAGAGCACTTAGAGACAATTGACCCTGATGGGCTATTTGCGTCTGGCTCCTTCTTGGATCAGCAAGCCGCCTGCATCGCAAAAGCACCAGAATTAAAGGCCCATTTTGATGACCCCTCCTACCGAGAAAAGGTCATGGCAATTGTGCAACGCAATCACCAAAGAGGCGCCGTGCCGTTGGGGGATGTTCAGACCGCCCTTAGCGCGCTCCGCGACCAAGGCTATCGCTGCGCCATTTTAACAAATGACTCAGAAGCCTCTGCCAAACGATCAAGCACAGAACTTGGCATCATCTCGCATTTTGATGAAATTCTAGGGTTCGATAGCGGCTTTGGCGGCAAACCAGCACCAGAGGGCTATTTAGAAATTTGCCGGCGCTGTGACTATGCCCCAGAAGAGACAATCATGGTGGGTGACACTAGCGCCGATCTAGGTGTCGCAACAGCTGCTGGGGCTGGTCTTTTCATTGGTATTAGCGCGCGCTATCCCGCACCAACAAAGGCGCTGGAGACGGCCTCGCATCTCTTGCCAAATATTGAGGGGTTACCTGATTATTTGGCGCAGACAGTTGCTCGGTCAGCCTAGCCTACGAATGCCTTTTCCAGCACATAGGTGCCAGGCTTTGAGTTGGCGCCTTCTTCAAGGCCGGCGGATTCAATGATGGCTTTCACATCATTATTTAACCCCATAGACCCACAAATCATGACGCGGTCCGTTTCAGGGTTAAGAGGTGACACATTTAAATCAGAAAACAGCGTACCATCTTCCATTAATGATGTGATACGGCCCATTTTAGCGGACTGCTCACGCGTTGTAGTGGGGTAATAGCGTAGCTTTTCTTGCGCCATCTCACCAATGAGCGGGTCTGCTTTTGCCTCTTCGATTAGATGGGCCCCAAATGACAGCTCTGCCACATCTCGGCAGGTATGGGTGAGGATGACATCATCATATTGTTCATACACATCGGGGTCTTTGATGAGCGAAGCGAAAGGCGCAATGCCTGTTCCTGTGGCAATCATATATAAACGCTTACCAGGCAAAAGCGCATCGAGAACCAAGGTGCCAACAGGTTTTGTCTTCATAATGATATGATCACCAGGCTGCAAATGCTGCAAGCGTGAGGTCAATGGCCCATCTGGTACCTTAATCGAATAGAAGGATAGAGTTTCAGACCAGAAAGGCGCGGCAATGGAATAGGCGCGAAGAAGTGGTTTCCCCGCCTCATTTAGCAAGCCGATCATCACAAATTCACCAGACCGAAACCGAAAACTATCTGGACGCTCCACTTCAAAATGAAACAAGCGGTCTGTCCAATGTGTGACAGATAACACTTTGACAGCATCTTTCGTATCAGCTGGCACGCCCACAGAGTTTTGCGTTTCATGTGATTGCTGCATTGCTTCGTCCTTCTTGCCCTATCTTGACCCTTGATATCTGTTACATCACCGCAAGAGTCAATGGCCAGACAATCGTAAGGAAATCTAAAGCGCAGAAACCCGTTCCTGATTAACCGTCCGCCACCAATTTCATATCATGATAAACTGGCAGAGCCTAGCTTTTGCGTCAGAGTTTAGCCTTGACTAAATTCATAAGCCTTCTATTTTATAGTTACAACCAACAAGCATAAGTAGCACGCACGCAAGAGATGGACGCCTCACTCGCACAACCACCGGTCAAAACACCGCAAATGATGCCGTTGATGCTGGCATTATCTGTCACTATTTTGGCAGGTTTTGCGCTTAGCAACTCTGATTTTGCAGATGTCTTGATTGGCACCGTTGCAGATGCCTATTTGCAAGTCACAACCTTTGTGGCGGCGACCTTATTGCTTTTTTATGGGATTGAACGCCTGTTCGGTATTGATGCCATTCGTCTTCTATCACGCTCTGGTTTTTGGCAAGTACCGCTTGCTGCCGCGTTAGGCGCATTACCAGGATGTGGCGGCGCAATTATCGTTGTGACGAATTTTGTGTCAGGCCGATTAAGTTTTGGCGCTGTGATGGCAACCTTAACGGCAACCATGGGTGATGCCGCTTTTCTGCTGATTGCCAAAGAACCTGTGACGGGCTTAATGATGATGGGCATTGGCCTTGCTGTAGGCACCATCTCTGGCTATGTGGTCGATGCGCTTCATGGTAAACTCTTCCTCCAAGGCAGTGCCCAGAGTAAACCAGCAGAGACGATGGCAGCCTATCGCCGCCCTGCCTCACCTCTTTTCACAAAATTATGGGTTATAACCATTATACCAGGGATTATCTTCGGGATTTTGGGCGCTTTCCAAGTTGACCTAGATGGCATATTTGCCAGCACGCTGACAGCTGAGCCAGTGACTTTATTTGGCTTTTTAGCCGGATGCCTTTGCTTTGGCATGTGGCTTATTCCAAATTTGATGCGGCGCCCCTCAACATCTGCCCCACGCTCTGTGCTTCAGCAAACCATCACAGATACCAATTTTGTGACAGGCTGGGTAATCATTGCCTTCTTGCTCTTTGAAATTAGCCTTTATGTTACTGGCTATGAATTGGCAAATCTCTTTGACGGCCTCGCCATTTGGATTCCCCTCTTTGCTGTGGTGATTGGCTTACTACCAGGCTGCGGCCCACAGGTACTTGTCACAAGCCTATATTTGACAGGCATCGTGCCGCTCTCAGCGCAAATCGGTAATGCGATTAGTAATGATGGTGATGCGCTCTTCCCTGCCTTAGCGCTGGCCCCAAAGGCAGCTATCATTGCCACATTATATTCTACTATCCCAGCGCTTTTACTCGCTTATGGATGGCATTTCTGGATGACATAAAAAAAGCGCTAGCCGAAACTAGCGCTTTCTTAATTTTATGATTTAGCTCTCGCGGCTGGTGATTAGACACCAGCCTGTGGACGCATATCATCCTTGCTGATACCAGCAACTGAGACCGGCTTCTTCATCGCATCACGACGGAATGGCTCACCAAGCTCTTGGTTTAGCAAGACTTCGATGAATGTTGTTTTCTTATCATTCATCTGGGCATCAATCGCATCTTGCAATGCTGTTGACAAATCAGCCATTGACGACACCTGAACGCCGTTAACGCCACACGCTTTCGCGATTTCGGCATAGCGTACATCTGTGTCGAGCTCTGTACCTACAAAGTTATCATCGAACCACAATGTTGTGTTACGCTTCTCAGCGCCCCACTGATAGTTACGGAAGATAATCATTGTGATTGGTGGCCATTCATTACGACCGATGGCTGTCATCTCGTTCATTGAGATACCAAACGCGCCATCACCAGCAAAGCCAACAACCGGCGTATCTGGCTGACCAATCTTGGCACCCATGATAGCAGGTAGGCCATAGCCACAAGGACCGAACAAGCCTGGTGCCAAATATTTACGGCCCTGCTCAAATGTTGGATAGGCGTTACCAATCGCGCAGTTATTGCCGATATCTGATGAGATAATAGCTTCTTTTGGCAAGACAGATGTAATCGCGCGCCATGCCATGCGAGGTGACATCTTTTCTGGCTCTCTGTCGCGTGCACGCTCGTTCCATGTTGTGCCTGGATCATCATCTTCATGGTCAAGTGAGGTTAATTCCTGCGCCCATGATGACTTCATCTGTGCAATCATTGATGTCCGTTCTGCGCGACCGGCATCACCAGCTGTTGCAGATAGATTATCAAGGATTGATTCAGCAACAGTCTTCGCGTCACCAACAATCCCAATTGATACAGGCTTCGTTAGGCCAATGCGATCTGGGTTGATATCAACCTGGATGATCTTGGCATCTTTTGGCCAGTAATCAATGCCATAACCTGGCAATGTTGAGAATGGGTTGAGGCGTGTGCCCAATGCCAACACAACATCAGCCTTGGCAATCAATTCCATACCAGCTTTTGAGCCGTTATAGCCGAGTGGACCAGCGAAAAGCGGGTGTGAACCAGGGAAAGCATCATTATGCTGATAGCCACAACAGACAGGGGCATCTAGACGCTCTGCCAATTTCATTGATGCTTCAATCGCACCGCCAATCACAACACCAGCACCATTAAGCATCACTGGGAACTTTGCGTTTGATAGCAAGTCTGCGGCTTGCGCAATCGCATCTTGACCACCTGATGGGCGTTCAAAGTCAACAATCGCTGGCAATTCAATGTCAATGACCTGTGTCCAGAAATCGCGTGGCACGTTAATTTGCGCTGGTGCAGAGGCACGCTTGGCCTGCATAATCACACGGTTCAACACTTCAGCAATACGAGAGGCATCACGCACTTCTTCCTGATAGGCAACCATATCCTTGAACAACGCCATTTGTTCAACTTCCTGGAAACCACCCTGACCGATTGTCTTATTCGCAGCTTGCGGTGTCACAAGAAGAAGAGGGGTATGGTTCCAATAGGCTGTTTTCACAGGTGTCACAAAGTTTGTAATACCTGGGCCATTTTGCGCGACCATCATGGACATCTTGCCAGAGGCACGGGTAAAACCATCGGCCATCATACCCGCATTACATTCATGCGCTGCATCCCAAAATGTGATGCCCGCTTGCGGGAACAAATCTGAAATCGGCATCATCGCAGAACCGATAATTCCAAATGCATGTTCAATGCCATGCATTTGCAGCACTTTTACAAAGGCTTCTTCTGTTGTCATTTTCATGGTTATATCCCCACTCTTTCGAAAATAGGTTATGCGCCATAACAGCGCTCTGACATTACACTACAAAGAGTGTGATCGTCACTTCTAGAACCAGTTAAATCATAATTTAAGACCAGACAGCAGGCCCTTATTTAGAAATTTGCTAAACACGACCAAAAGATTGAAGTGACCGTCATTTCTGTCTATAGTTCGGCCTATTCCATCTTGGTGATGATATGAAGAGGACAATCATGGCATCAGATAGCAAGCGTGCGCAATGGGACCAACAAGCAGAAACAGAGCTTAAGCGCCCATTAGAGCAACAAGCAAAAGAGACGCTGGAAGGTATTGCGATTAAACCGCTTTACACTGCAGATGATGTGGCAGACCTCCCCCATTTAAACAGCTACCCTGGCCAAGCCCCTTTTACGCGGGGACCACGTGCCTCCATGTATGTTGGCCGCCCTTGGACCATCCGCCAATATGCGGGCTTCTCAACAGCCAAAGCCTCAAACGAATTCTATAGAAAAGCGCTCGCCGCAGGACAAAAAGGCCTATCAGTGGCCTTCGACCTCGCGACCCATCGCGGCTATGATTCAGACCACCCTCGTGTAGTAGGCGATGTTGGCAAAGCAGGCGTTGCGATTGATTCTGTTGAGGATATGAAAATCCTGTTTGATGGCATTCCTCTGGAAGAGATGTCTGTCTCCATGACAATGAATGGCGCCGTATTGCCAATCCTTGCGGGCTTCATTGTCGCGGGTGAAGAGCAAGGGGTTCCTGTCAGCGCGCTGTCTGGGACAATCCAAAATGATATTCTAAAAGAATTCATGGTGCGCAATACCTATATCTATCCGCCGGCACCGTCGATGCGGATTGTATCTGATATCATCAGCTACACCGCTGATAACATGCCGAAATTCAACTCAATCTCTATTTCCGGCTATCATATGCAAGAGGCAGGTGCCAATTTGGTGCAGGAACTAGCCTTCACGCTGGCTGATGGCTTGGAATATGTCCGCACCGCCACGCAGCGCGGGATGGATGTTGATAAATTCGCCCCCCGCCTCTCTTTCTTCTTTGCCATTGGCATGAACTTCTTCATGGAATCTGCCAAGCTACGGGCCGCACGAACCTTGTGGTCTCGCTGGATGACTGAATTGTTCCAGCCAAAAAGTGACAAGTCTTTAATGCTTCGCACGCATTGCCAGACATCAGGGGCCTCTCTCCAAGAACAAGACCCCTATAATAACATTATCCGCACCACGATTGAGGCGCTGGCAGCGGCGCTTGGTGGCACACAATCACTTCATACAAATTCTTTTGATGAAGCCATTGCCCTGCCAACTGAATTTTCAGCGCGGATTGCGAGGAACACACAGTTGATTCTTCAAAATGAAGCTGGGATCACTGATACGGTAGATCCGCTTGCCGGCTCTTATTATGTCGAAAGCCTAACGAATGACCTCATCGAAAAAGCTGATGCGCTTATCCGCCAGATTGAAGAAATGGGCGGGATGACGGTCGCGGTACAGTCGGGCTTTCCAAAAGCTGAGATTGAAAAGGTCGCCACCGAACGCCAAGCCCATATTGATTCTGGTAATCAAGTGATTGTTGGTGTGAATAAATTCCAACCAGCAGAAGCCACACAAGTTGATGTGCTTGAAATTGATAATCAGGCTGTACGTCAGGAACAAATCGCACAACTTGGTGA
>WTJA01000018.1:17009-25329 GCA_011524995.1 Alphaproteobacteria bacterium
GTGATTGCAAGCGCCTTCTCAGATATGGGCATGGATGTTCATGTCGGACAATTATTTGAAACACCAGAAGAAGCCGCTGATAGCGCGATTGCTTTAGGGGTTCATGTGATTGGCATCTCAACGCTTGCCGCAGGCCATAAAACACTTATCCCGCAGCTTATCGGCCATTTAAAGGACAAAGGTGCCGAGGATATTATGGTGATTTGTGGCGGTGTTATTCCGGAAAAAGACTATGAGTTCCTTTACGAGGCTGGCGTTGCCGCCATCTTTGGCCCAGGAAGCAATGTCACGGAAGCCGCTCTTGAAACTGTTGAAAAAGCCAGTGACCAGATGAGCCGCATGCATAATTATCGCAAAGCACGCCTTGGCCAATAACGAGAGCTAACGCCTCCTCACAATCAATATGAACAACTGATCAGCTGCCTTTCCGAAGGCGGCTGATTGTCATTTTGGGTGAGATAGCTTCAATATCCAGCATCAATTCGATGATGGTTCCCTTATCAGCGGTAAGCGCTGCCTCAAATTGCGGTTGGAATTCATCTGTCTGCGTAACCCGCGCACTTGCAAACCCATAAGCAGAGGCAAGCGTTTGGAAATCAGGGTTTACCAGATCTGTGCCAGACACACGGTGAGGATATTGTTTTTCTTGATGCATCCGAATGGTGCCATATGACCCATTATTGAACACCAGAATAATCGGTGTCAGCCCCTGCTGCATTGCTGTGCCAAGCTCGGATAGATTCATTTGAATGTCACCATCACCGGCAAAGCAAATCACTTTACGCGTTGGCCCTGTCACTTTGCATGCGGCAATCGCGGCGGGAAGCCCATACCCCATCGCACCAGATTGCGGCGCCAACAAACGACGCGTGCCAAAGCGCATAAATTTATCTGGCCAGATGGCAAAATTCCCAGCCCCATGGGTAATGATGGCATCATGGGGGGTTATGTTTTCAATCGTCTGAATGACCTCTGCCATATCGAGCTTTGTATTTTGGGGCGGCGGTGTTAGGGCCGCCTCATAGGTTTGGCGTGTCCTCTGACACCACAGCTGATGACGTTCTGATGGCGCCTGCCCGTCACAAGCCTGTAATAGCTGTCCAAGCAATTGTTTTGGCGACGCATTTACCGCAATATCGGCTTGATAAATCTTATTAATCTCATCAGCGCAGAGATGGCTATGTATCAAAACTGGCTTCATGCGTGGCACATCAAATAATGACCATGCTTTTGTTGTCATTTCGCCAAAGCGGATATTTAACGCGAAAATCAAATCAGCATCCTGAAGATGAGAGGCTAGTCCTTCATTCATCGCCACACCAGCGTCACCGATATAGCAAGGAGAGTGATTATCCATCACATCATGATAGCGAAATGCCGCTGATACCGGCAGTGATAGGGCTTCTGCAAACCGTTGCAGATCGTGCTTGGCATCATCATCCCAACCACCGCCGCCAGCGATAATGATAGGGCGTTCTGCCTGAGCAATCGCGGCTAATATCGCAGCAACATCACCCTCCGATGCGGCAGGTTGCGGAATGGTGATTGGATGCGCGGCTGGCACATCTGAGAGAGATGACAACATATCTTCTGGCAAAGCGACCACAACAGGACCTGGCCGCCCTGACACAGCCATGGCATAAGCGCGTGAGACGATTTCAGGCAAACGCGCAATATCATCAATTTGCACCACCCATTTTGCCAAACCGCCAAATACAGCCTTGTAATCCACCTCTTGAAAGGCTTCGCGTCCTATCTGATCTGTCCCCACCTGCCCAACAAATAATAGCATGGGGCTAGAATCTTGATGTGCGGTATGAATACCAATCGCTGCGTTGGTTGCCCCTGGTCCTCTTGTAACAAAACAAATGCCTGGCGCGCCTGTCAGCTTGCCATAGGCGCTCGCCATAAAGGCCGCGCCCCCCTCATTACGACAAAGGGTGAAATCAAACCCACCATCTGCCATGGCATCAAGTGCGGCGAGGTAGGATTCACCTGGCACGCCGAAACCGTGCCGGGCGCCCAAAGCCATCAGAGACTCAAGAAGGATATGACCGCCATGCCTTGCGTGATGGTTATCTTGGCTCATCTTATCGGACCCTTTTGCTGCCTTTAGAGACATGACGCTACCAAGCTTCTCTGGCACTGGCAATGCGCGTTAGTGCCCTTTCACAACCTTTGACATCACACGTGTCATACGCGCGCTAAATTCGGCAATGTTCGGTGGAGATTTGCCTTCGATAATCAAAGACTGCTCAAACAATAAATGCGTGGCATCGCTGAGCAACCCAATATCAGCACCATCTTTTTCGCGATTTTGCAGGGCCTTGACGATATCGTGAGTGGCATTAATTTCTAGAATAGGCGCCGGCTCTTTAAAATTCGGGTCATGCTGGCGCATCAAACGCTGCATCTGGATATCCATCCCATTCTCATCGGCGACAAGACAAGCTGGGCTGTCTGTTAGCGTCTTTGATAAGCGAACATCTGCCACAGCTTCGCCCAATTCGGCTTTCATCGCTGTGATTAAGGCCTCATAATCCTGCTCAGCACCTGCCTCTTCGGCTGGCGCCTCTTCTGTTTCAAATTGGTTGAGGTCAAGCCCGCCTTTGGTAATGGATGTAAATGATTTATCACCATACACCCCTACCAGCGGCAACCAGAATTCATCAACAGGATCAGTGAGGTAAATCACCTCCAGATCACGTGCCTTCAACCCTTCTAGGTGCGGCGACATCTCAGCTTGTGCTACCGATTCTGCAGAGAGGGTGTAGAGCGTCTCTTGTCCCTCTTTCATCCGCGATACGATCTCATCCAGAGAGGTCCAGTCCTTTGATTTGGATGTTTTAAACCGTGTAATTTTCAATAATTTTTCACGGTTATCTGTATCTTCATACAACCCTTCTTTTAGAACGATGCCAAACTGATCCCACAGCTTATCATAGGCCTCTTTATCCTTGTCATGCAGCTTTGTGAGCTCTGAGACAATACGCTTTACAACTGCTTTGCCAATCCGGCTGAGAGTCTGGTTATGTTGCAGTAATTCACGGCTTACATTCAAATCGATATCTGAGGTATCGATGATACCTCTGACAAAGCGCAACCAGCCGGGAATTAAGGCATCCGTATCATCTGTGATAAAGACGCGGTTAATATAGAGCTTCACTTTCGGTTTACGTGCCGGGTCAAACAAATCATAAGGACGCATCTCGGGGATACAGAGCAAATTGGTAAAAGATACCGCCCCCTCACTCACATTATGCAATGTCAGTAGCGGCGTGCCATAGCCCGCTCCCATATCGGCAAAAAAGGCATTATAATCATCATCAGAGATCTCTGACTTCGGTCTTGTCCAAAGGGCTGAGGCGGCATTGAGGCGGCGCTCATCTTCCCCTTGCTGGAACGTAATCGGATAGCTGATATGGTCAGCATAGGTTTTAATCACATGGGACAAGCGCATTTCTTCGCAAAACTCACCCTCTTCCTCTTTCAGATGAAGCGTGATTTGCGTGCCAGGCGTCTGTTTTTCCGCCTCTTCAATCTGATAGCCAGTTCGGCCGTCAGACACCCACAGGAAGGCCTCATCTGTCCCTGCCTTTTTGGTAAGAACAGACACTTTGTCAGCAACCATAAAGGCGGAATAAAACCCAACCCCAAATTGCCCAATCAAGGCTAATTTATCACTTTCAGCATCTGCCCCGTCAGCCTTGGCTTGGCTCATCGCTTCCAAGAACGATTTGGTGCCAGAGCGTGCGATGGTACCAAGAGAGCTCTGCAAATCCTCTTTGCTCATCCCAATCCCTGTATCAGAGATGGTAAGGGTTTTCGCCTCGGCATCTGCGGTGATGGTAATCGCAGCCTCGTCACTTACATCAGCGAGCTTTTTATCACTCAGCGCGAGATAGCGTAATTTATCAATCGCGTCTGAGCTGTTTGAAACCAGCTCTCTGAGGAAAATCTCTTTATTGGAATAAAGAGAATGGATCACAATATCGAGGATTTTGCCAGTATCTGCCTCAAAGTTGTAATTTGACATGAGATCACTCCGCTATGGCTTATCACATTACAGTCTATGGGACATATGGGATGGGATCTGCCGCGCTTCAAGAGCTGCCGGAATGGCATTTTGATATTTTAAAGATACGCAACTCTTGCCGAACTAATCATTGCCTTCTTAACGGTCCTGCCCTAAATAAAACCCAACACGTCACTACCACCTCGCAGGAGCAGCAGCATGGATAAGCATGTTAAACAGGTACGAAACCTTCGCAAATCTGGCAGAGATAAATTGACGAAATTGCGCTCAGAACTCACAGAGCTCGCGTGGGATTTGACAGAAAAAAACGAGACTATCAAAGATCCGCAAATAAACAAAATCCTTGAGCTCATCGATCAAAGCCTTATCGAGATTGAAAAAGCACTAGGCAAGTTAAGCTCTATCTGGCTTGTCGAACGTCATGTCGATAAAGTGAAAGCAGAAAGCCTGCATAACTATAAATTCTAGAGAGCCTCGCGCCCTTGCAACGCTTGCAGATGATGGCGCACTGACGATGAGAGGGCTGGCAAATCATAGCCGCCCTCCAATAGGCTCAACACACGGCCCTGCGCCACTTTATCAGCTAGCCCACAAATTTTAGCCGTGATTTCATAAAAATCAGAAGACTGAAGCGCGCATGATGCCAAAGGGTCATCTTGATGCGCATCAAACCCAGCTGAGATGATGATCAATTCAGGAGCGGCCGCCTCTAATCGCGCAAGCAAGCGATCCCACGCTTGCACCATCACCTCCCCCGTACAACCCGCTCTCACCGGCTGATTGAAGATAGAGCCTGCCCCTGTTTCATCAGTTGCGCCTGTGCCTGGAAAAAGGGGCATTTCATGTGTGGAAGCATAAAAACATGTTGGCTCCTGCCAAAAGGCAGCCTGTGTGCCATTGCCATGATGCACATCAAAATCAAGTACAGCGACATGTGAAATGCCATAAGCCTGTTGCGCATAGCGCGCGGCAATCGCGGCATTTGAGAAGAAACAAAAGCCCATGGCGCGGTCTGGCTCGGCATGATGACCTGGGGGACGCATTGCAACAAAGGCGCTTTTCGCCTCATTTTGAAAAATCGCGTCCACCGCAGCACAACCAGCACCAGCGGCTTTTTCCGCAGCAATTAAAGAAGCAGGTGATAGAAACGTATCCCCGTCAATCCCAGTAAGACCGGATTCTGGCACGGCGTTATATAGTGCCTCAAGATAAGACTGGTCATGCACAAGCGACAGCTGGTCAAAGCTAGCCTGTATCGCAGCACGCCGAGGAATATCTGAAAAGGCCTCATCAAGGACTGTCTGCACCGCGGTGATACGGTCTGGCCTTTCTGGGTGACCAGAGGGAACGTGATGTGATTTTGCAGCGGCCCAATCTTCAAATATTATCATCTGTCCCGCCCAATGCTAAAAGCTATCTTTGAGCGCGCGGATTTGAGTGAATACAGCGGTATCTGTGGCATCTCTCATCCCTAGATGCTGACGAATGCCAACATCATCAGGCCGCAGGAATGGATTAGTGGCAAGCTCTTCCGATAATAAGGACGGGACGGTTGGCTCATCCTTTGCTCTTTTCGCTTCAATCTCAGCCGCTCTTATCACAAGCGCCTCATTTTGAGGGTCAACACTTAACGCAAATTTTGCATTTGCCAGACTATATTCATGGCTGCCATAGATAACGGTTTCTGGTGGCAGGGCCCGCAACTTTTGCAAGCTCTCCCACATCATTGGACCATCACCTTCAAAGAGGCGCCCGCATCCAAGAACAAACAGACTATCGCCTGAAAATAGGACCTTATCAGCGGTTAGGAAGAAGTTCACCATATCAAGCGTATGGCCAGGCGTGGCGATAACAGACACTGTTTGACCCGCAAAATCAAAGCTGCCGCCATCTTGATAGCCCACATCAATATGCTCTGCGATATAGTCTTTCGTCTCAGCTGGTCCGCGGACCAAGGCCCCTGTTGCCTGTTTCAAAGCGGCAAGCCCATCAGTGTGATCCCAATGATGGTGGGTAATCCAAATCTCATCAAGCGTGAGGCCAGCCTCTGATAGAGCGGCCAAATAGGCGGCGTCATCACCAGCATCTATCGCGGCTGTCTTTCCCGTTTGCTCATCATGAACAAGCACCCCGTAATTATCTGACAGATAGGGGAATTGAAGATAGCGACAGCGCCCCATATTACCAGCTCCCTGTATTTGGCATAGAGACCCACGGTTCAGCAGGCGGCAAAGGCCCGTCTTCTTGGATTAATTCGATTGACACATTATCAGGTGACTTCACAAACGCCATATGGCCATCACGAGGCGGTCTATTAATCGTGACGCCCTTATCCATCAGACGCTGACACACCTCATAGATATTATCCACGCGATAGGCGAGATGTCCCCAACTACGGCCTGTCTCATAAACCTCATCAGAATCCCAATTATAGGTTAATTCTAATTCAGGGGCACGAAACTGCGCGGATTGGTCTTTATCTTTTGGCGCAGCGAGGAAAATCAATGTGAATTTACCTGCCTCATTCTCATGGCGGCGCACCTCTTCAAGCCCCATTTTATCGCACCAGAAATCAAGTGATTCATCGATATCTCTAATGCGTACCATCGTGTGAACATATCTCATATTTCTGTGTCCTTTTGCAGTGTCAGCGTTTGCTATTCGGCGTCATATAGACAAGATTTGTTATATACGGCATCATCTTACTAAGGTGCAAATAAGCGGGATAACCATTATCTGTTGAAAGAGGGGATGATGCCTTCCTTACATGATATAGACATATCGTCTGTGACATCAAAGAGCTACCCTATTTTAGCACAGCTTCGCACAGCCTTATGGCCACAAGATAGCTATGAGGAACATTTAGCAGACTTAACAGATTTATGTGACAATCATGGCATGAGGGCATGGCTTGCCTTTGATAACACAGCCACAGCTATCGGGTTTCTTGAATTATCTACACGCCCTTATGTGAATGGCTGCCTCTATCGGCCAGTCGCCTTTATTGAAGGCATTTATTGCGCCCCCGCTTGGCAACAATCAGGCTTGGGCGCGGCCTTGGTAACAGTCGCCGAGGAGTGGGCAAAAGCAGAAGGAATTCGCGAGATCGCATCAGATACCTATGCTGAAAATTGGGCGGCACGCCATGCCCATCAAAAATGGGGGTTCCAAGAAACTGAAACTGTGACATATTTCAGAAAACACCTCAGCTCATAGGCCCCTCATGTTTTTGTCTTCTCAACGCGTTAGCCTCACCGATGCGGCCCCATTGCCGCTATGGCGTCAGCCAATTGCGTTATTATTCATTCTGTCTTTTGCCATGCCGCTAGCGTTTGCCACATGGTCTGCCTTGCTGAATAATTTCGTTATTGAAGCGGCCCAATTTACTGGCGTTGAGATTGGCTGGCTTCAGACGGTGCGCGAAATTCCTGGCTTTCTAGCGATTGCTGTCATCTTGTTGCTATTCTTATTGCGAGAACAAAGCCTAGCCCTCATTTCGCTTTTATTGCTAGGTGGGGCAACAGCACTGACAGCGTCTTTTCCTACATTTACAGGTCTTTTGATAACGACTTTCATTGGGTCAGTGGGCTTTCACTATTTTGAGACTGTGAACCAATCCTTGCAGTTACAATGGATCGCAAAAGACAAAGCACCCCAGATGCTGGGCTGGCTTATCGCAGCAGGCTCTGCAGCCTCATTGGTGGCCTATGGTGCCATCAGCCTCCTTTGGCATAGCTTGTCGCTATCTTATGATGTTGTGTATGGCGTTGGTGGCGGCATTTGTGTGGCGCTGGTGCTTTATGCGGCGTTTGCTTTTCCGCAATTCACCTCGCATTATGAACAAAAAAAGAAGCTCGTGCTGAAATCACGCTATTGGTTGTATTACGCGTTGCAATTTATGTCTGGCGCTCGTCGTCAAATTTTTGTGGTGTTTGCCGCCTTCATGATGGTGGAAAAATTTGGCTATGAGGTGCATCATCTGACGATTTTGTTTCTCATCAATTATGTCGCCAATATGATCTTTGCCCCGCTGATGGGACGATTTGTGCAAAAATTGGGGGAGCGATTTGCCCTTGTTTTTGAATATGCAGGTCTGACCATTTTATTCATTCTCTATGGTGGTATTTATTATTTTGACTGGTCGGCTTGGATTGGCGCCGCGCTGTATGTGATTGACCATCTATTATTCGCGCTTGCCTTTGCTCTGAAAACCTATTTCCAGAAAATTGGTGACCCTGAGGATATGGCCCCAACGGCAGCGGTCGCCTTTACCATCAATCATAT
>WTJA01000066.1 GCA_011524995.1 Alphaproteobacteria bacterium
AGAACAGGAATGCCAAAAGCGCAATTTACCACGTAGCCGATTTTTAAAAGATGAGACCCTGATTGACCTCGCAGCAAGCGCTCCAAAAACCAAAGAAGCACTGCAGAAAATCCGAGGCCTTCGTATTAACGGAAGCGGGTGGCTCTCAGATCAGCTCTTAAAGGTTATTCAAACAGCCGATAAGGTTGATAAGGATGATTGGCCCACACCGGCCAAACAGAAACAAATCGATCGTGCCCCGACAGCGGTCCTTGAGATGTTTCGCGTGCTATTAAAATCTGTGAGTGATGAGACAGGTGCCGCCCCGCGCCTCATTGCAACAGCATCAGACCTTGAGTTATTGGCGCAATCAGATGACCCTAATCAAGCCGTTTTACAAGGCTGGCGATATGAGTTATTCGGCAAGCAAGCGCAAGCACTCAAAGCTGGCAAAATCGCGATGACGTTACAGGATAACAAGATCTGTTTCCATGCGTTAAGCGACTTATCACTTACAGAGTCGAATTAAAATTACCACCATCAATTAAGATGTTTTGACCGGTCACATAGCCTGATTGCGCGGCACAAAGCCATGCGCAAGCAAAGCCAAATTCTTCAATCTCACCTAATCGTTTTGACGGATTGCGCTGTTCAATCACATGACGCATCTCTTGGATTGATAGATTTTGCGCTTTGGCAGAATTTTCAATCATGGTCTCGATGCGGTCGGTATTAAATTGCCCAGGTAGCAACCCGTTGATTGTCACATTATGCTGTGCCACATCACGTGATAGCCCTGCGACAAACCCTGTTAAGCCTGCACGCGCACCATTTGAAAGGCCCAAGGCAGAAATAGGGCTTTTGACAGCACCAGAGGTGATATTCACAATACGGCCAAATCGCCGCTCAATCATCGGATCCAGCACCGCCTTTATAAGCGAGATGGCAGTTAACATATTGGCATCAATGGCCTTAATCCAGTCATCACGGCTCCAGTCACGAAAATCACCCGGTGGTGGTCCACCAGCATTATTGACCAAAATATCAACCTGCCCTGCGGCATCTAAGACGGCCGCTTGACCATCTTCGCTTGTAATATCACAAGCAACGGTTTTGATGGTGCTGCCGGTCTTATCACGCAGTCTTTGCGCCTCCGCATCTAAGAGCTCTGCCCCTCTGGCACACATCACAAGATTTACGCCAACTGAAGCTAGCGCCTCTGCACATCCGAGCCCCAATCCTTTCGAAGACGCACAGACAATCGCTGTTTTTCCTGCAATACCATAATCAAGCATCTCTCAATCCTATTCTGACATTCTGTCTTTTTGTTCAAATACCGCTCGCACCAACGGTATGGTAATCGCTTGTTTGGCGGCAAGCGATTCTCTGTCAATCGCAGACACCAACTGCGCAACCGCTTCATAACTTCTATCACAACGTGCCACGATATAATCGAGGACAGCTTCGCTCACAGCACATTGACGCTCATGAAAATAACTCTCAAAAAGCGCACGAAGCAACGCATCATCTGGCAGATGGATTTCCTGCGATGGTATTGCACGCAAACGTGACCTGACATCTGCTAATGAAAAACCTAGTTGGGAAATGGGTATCTCACTTAAAAATAGAGCATATTTACCTGTCTCAGATAAATAATTGCAAAAATGGAATAACGCATCCCCAGACCAGTCCCCCTCTGCGGAAACACCATCCAGAACAATCACGTCCCAATCCTCAAAGAGTGAGCGTTCAAACTCCGCCAAGCTATCTATTATCAATGCTTTTGTGCGTTCAGCTAGAAAAGCCCCCATCTGTGATTTACCACAACCGGCCGGGCCATAAATATTGAAACTATGATAAGGGGCTGGCCAATCCTGCCATTGCGCTAGATAAGCCATGGCTGTCTCATTAGCCGCCGTCACAAAGAGAGCGGCATCAACCTCACCCTTAGGTAACTCTAACGAAAGAGGCAGTTGTGAGCGCGGTATCATGCCCATCCCCTATTCCTCTTGCCCGATGATGCTGTAGGCGTCATCGTTATTTTCAAGCCGTAGGTTCAGAGAAGAAAGGCTGTATCGTAACGACTCGATTGATCCTGCCATCTCAATCGCCAGAATGGCAGAGCGGTTTGTCTGGGTTAAGACCTTAAAAGACGCAATAATCGGCATTGATTGAAGCGCCGTACGGCGTTGGAGCCATGTGGCTAAATCATCATAAGGCATCTCAACGATAAGGGTATTATCATCTGTGCCTGTTCGCTGATTTGCCTCTTTCCAGCTCATCTCAAATTCAGAAATAATATCACTTTTGACAGCATCAAGCTGAGCTTTGGTCTGTCCTGTCACACCAGAAACCACAAAGTCATCTAAGCTCGCAATAGCTTGACCCTCTTCATTATAGAGCGTGGCCCGGACAATAAATTGCTCCCTATCTTCTTGAAATGATTGTGTAGCATGCAACACCAACACTTGGACCGCGCCTGCTATATCAATGGCTTTTGCCAAAATATCTGGCGCCGCACTTGCGAGGGATTCAGCGCGCAATTGACGCTCATTCACCAATGTCCGAGGCAAAGACGTAAATTGCACTAATCCTTGATGTGTTGTCGCAATATCACGCCAACCAGCTATCCAAGACACATCATCACGCCATGCCCGTATACCGGCAGGAGTCTCATAAATGGGTAGCACTAAGATGGGCGGGGTTCGCACTTCGGCCCAAACGGCCTGTTGTGATGTAAAGAAGCGTCTGACTTCTTGAGGTGAAAAACAAATATCAATTTCGGCGATATAGCGCCCAGGCAGGCTTGTTTCTGTACGAATATGCACCAACTCTGCGAAATCTTCAGGAACAAGCGCTTCAGCCGCTGGCAATGGGGAAAGAAGCAAACGATCTAACATTTGTGTGAACGCAGTATCATGCGCCTCTTTCATGGCGATTTGTTGGGCAAGATTGGCGGTATCGGCGCTCTCATCGATTGTGATGGCAGACACACCAAAGACAGGGGCACTGCATCTGGTTTCTGCCATTACCTGATGAGATAGCCCTAAACAGATGAATAAGAATATGCTACATAACCGTATCACTGGTTCTTGCCACCCTGAAATGAACGTGGCCTTCAGTATAAACACCAAATTCTAAAGAGACTAGCATGGTAGCAAAAAAGAATGACACTGGCCTGACTTACAAAGATGCAGGTGTGAATATTGACGCCGGCGATGCTCTGATTGATGCCATTAAGCCAGATGCCAAACGCACAATGCGCCCAGGCGCCAACCCCTCACTTGGCGGGTTTGGCGGTTTGTTTGACCTGAAAGCCGCAGGCTATAAAGACCCTATACTTGTCTCTGGCACTGATGGTGTGGGAACAAAGCTTGATATTGCACAAGCCATGAATTACCACCGCACACTTGGTATTGACTTGGTTGCAATGTGCTCAAACGATATTTTGGCGCAGGGCGCTATGCCGCTGTTTTTCCTTGATTATTTTTCATGCGGCAAACTAGACGTCAAGACAGGAAAAGATATTGTCGCTGGTATCGCCGATGGCTGCATTGAAGCCGGATGCGCCTTGATTGGTGGTGAAACAGCAGAAATGCCTGGCACCTATGATGACGGCAAATATGACTTAGCTGGCTTTTGCGTAGGGGCGGTTGAACGAGACCAAATCATCACAAAAGGCATGACACAATTGGGGGATGTTATCATCGCGCTTCCCTCTTCAGGTGTGCATGCGAATGGCTTTTCACTTGTACGCAAAATCATGGAGGTCGAGGGCCTTGATGTTCATAGCCCGGCGCCATTTGCCAAGGACCAGCCACTTGGCATGGCCTTATTAGCGCCCACAAGAATTTATACAGATGCCGCCATGGCGGCGATTGACACAGGCGGCGTTACCGGGATCGCCCATATTACCGGCGGGGGGTTAATTGAAAATCCGCCTCGTGTTTATGATGATACTTTGGCGGCACACCTCAATATGACGACACGCCCTCTCCCGCCACTATTCCAATGGTTGCAGTCGGCTGGTGGCCTGTCTGATTATGAATTAGCACGCACCTTTAATTGTGGGGTTGGCATGCTTATTTTTGTAGCGGAAGATAAAGCCAAACAAGCATTGCAAGCGATCCAAGAAACTGGCGAAGATGCCTATATCATCGGTCAGTTAAAGACGCGTGAAGAAGCCGCTGTCACTTTTGACGGTCTATCAGTGTAATGAATTTGAAATTTGCCATTGCCCTATCAGGACGCGGCTCAAACATGCTCGCATTACATGATGTAATAGCCGCGATGCCAGACAAGGCTAGCTGCGTTTGCGTCATTGCTGATAAAGACTGCCTCGGCCTTCAGAAAGCAAAAGAGCTAGGCCTAGATGCGCATCATGTATCATACAAAGAGCTTGGGAAAGACGCCGCTGAAGCCCAAATTATCGCATGCCTGCAGGAGCATCAGATTGATTTTCTATTACTAGCTGGCTTTATGCGGATATTATCACCGACTTTTGTTGATGCCTTTCCGCAGAAAATTATCAATATCCACCCCTCCCTCTTACCAAAATATAAGGGAGTTGGGACACATCGCCGTGCGCTCGACGCCGGAGATACGCATCATGGTGCAACCGTTCATTTTGTTACCGCAGAGCTGGATGATGGCCCAATTTTAAGTCAGGCAGCCATTCCTATTCAGCCAGATGATACAGAAGATACACTAGCTGCGCGCCTGTTACCGGCTGAACATTGGCTATACCAAACAGTTGTCAACGCATTGATAACAGGTGACCTCGCTGAAGAAAACGGAACCTATCAGTGGAAGACAGCCCCTCATTGTGAGTTGAGCGATGTTATTGTGACAGATTGTCCTATCGATCGATAGCGGATTGCTTTTTGCCGCATGTGACTTGATTTTCGAGTGAACGTTCGGCATAAGAACTCAAGTAACAAGGCATCGCCATGTGGGGGATTACAAATGAATACAGATGATTTTGATAAGCATGCTAAAGCAAACCTTGCTTTTTACCATGACTTCATGAATTTCTCAAAATATGTCACAGCCGCTGTGATTGTGACTTTGGTATTAATGGCTATCTTCCTTCTCTAAATGAGATGTGAAAATACCCATAAAAAAAGGCCGCTATTTTGCGGCCTTTTTTAATTAATGCAGTCAGGAATTACCCAACGATTTCGTCTTCTGTGAAGAAATGCTTGATCTCGATTTCAGCATTCTCAAGGCTGTCTGAACCGTGAACTGAGTTTGCTTCAATTGATTCTGCAAATTCCTTACGGATTGTACCTTCATCAGCATCTGCTGGGTTTGTTGCACCCATAACACCGCGATACGCTGCTACAGCATCTTCACCTTCTAGAACCTGCACAACAACGGGACCAGATGTCATAAATTCAACAAGCTCGCCATAGAATGGGCGCTCTTTGTGAACGGCATAGAAAGACCCAGCTTGGTCTTCTGTCATGTGGATACGCTTTTGCGCAATAATACGAAGACCGCTGGCTTCGATTTTAGCATTAATGGCACCTGTCAGGTTACGACGTGTGGCATCGGGCTTAATGATTGAAAATGTGCGTTGCTGTGCCATTTTGAACATCCTTTTGTGAAATATAATGAGACGCGTATCAAAGTACGCTTCTGTGCGGTCTTATACTGGGTTTTTGGTCTAAATAGCAAGCGCGTATTCTTATGCTTTCTGTTGCCATTTCCCGTCGTCTGTCTTTGCAAAATACCGGCATTTGCCAGCAAATCTTTCAGACAGTGTTTTCCACTGCTTTCGCGCCTCATCTAATGCCGAGGAATCTCTGCCGTCAAAGAGGATGAATACACGCTCAAAGGCGTCATAATCTGGCAGGGACAAACTATGTGTCACGAGCGCAAATTCAGCCTCTATCTGATTTTGCGAGACATCGCTACTAATCCAGATAGGAGCAATATCATGCCCCTCACCATTATCAATACCATGCGCATAGAAACTTAATTCTTTGACAGTCCAGATGGCACGGCTGGCAGCTTCAGCTGTGTCTTTTTTGGTGTATAAGATGGCTTTTTTACTAGCCGCGCGACACTTTTCAATCAATTGGGCCGCAAGGTCTTCCACCTCGCCGCCCAATAACTGATAGAAATCAATGTGCGCTAGGCCAGCCATCTTATGATTGCCAATTATCAACGACTTGATTCAGCAAACGAACACCAAAGCCCGTACCACCGCCTGGGTGGGCATGACCCTCTGAATCTGCCCAAGCCTTTCCTGCGATATCAATATGCGCCCATTTCATACCATCATCGATGAACCGCTCCAGGAAGCAAGCCGCAGTGATAGACCCGCCCCATGGGCCACCAATATTCTTCATATCGGCAATATGTGATTTTAGCATTTTATCATAGGCATCGCCCATCGGCATCGGCCAACATTTTTCCTCAACCTGCTGACCTGCCTCAACAATTTGTGTTGATAAGCTATCATCATTGGCGAATAAACCAGCATATTCTTTACCAAGCGCAACGATAATCGCCCCTGTTAAGGTTGCCAAATCAATGATCATTTGTGGTTTGAATTCTTGCTGGCAGTAAGTCAGGCAATCAGCAAGCACAAGTCGGCCTTCTGCGTCTGTATTAATGACTTCAATAGTTTGACCCGACATTGAGGTTACGACATCACCCGGACGCTGCGCCATTCCATCTGGCATATTTTCAACCAAACCAACGATCCCAACGACATTCTTCTTGAGCCCGCGTGCCGCAATAGCACACATCGCCCCTGTCACAGCGGCTGCGCCGCCCATATCCCACTTCATATCTTCCATGCCCTTAGCTGGCTTGAGCGAGATACCACCTGTATCAAAACAAACCCCTTTGCCAACAAAGGCCAGTGGCTGTTCGTCACCGCCGCCATTCCATTTCATAATCGCCATATACGAATCACGAGATGAGCCTTGTCCGACACCTAGTAACGCGCCCATACCAAGCGCTTCCATCTCAGTCTCGCCAAGCACCTCAATTTCAAGACCCAAATGCTTGAGCCCTTCAATATGCCGCACAAATTCACCTGGATAGAGACTATTGGCTGGTTCAGTGACTAAATCACGTGCCAAGAAGACACCTTTCAGCATCGCTTCTGCATCGGCGAAATCGGTCTGAACAGCCTTATCGCTCGCCACAACAGATAAATGTAGTTGCTTTGTTTCCTCTTTTTTCGTGAAATAGCGATTAAATTCATAAGATTGGCTCATGGCGCCAGACAAAAGGCTTGCCGCCAGCGAGGCGTCTAGCGAGATAGATGTCATCACAGCAGAGATTTTCGTTGATTTCCGCATGGCATTATAGAGATGAGCGCCTGCTTTCTCAGCAGCGAGCTTCGATGTTGGTGCTTCGCCAATACCAACAATCAATAGCAACCCTGACGCGCTGGACATCAGGTGGCTATTACCACCAGACGCCTTAAACCCAATCGCAGCAGCCTCTTGCTTTGCTTCGCTTTGCTGCGCCTCATCACCTGACAAAACATCATGTGACTCTGTCATCACAATCAAGTGGCATTCCGCTTTTGGGGAGGATGATTGGTCAGCAGGGAAATCAATCGTTAAATAAGCAGACATAGCAGCTTCCTTTACTGGCTTGGCGTTGCGTAGACGATTAAAAATAGACTAACAAACAACTGCCAACAACGTGAAAATTACTCAGAACTATTTTGCCATTTTGTTGGCGAATATGCTAGATAAAGAACAATTAAGCTCTCGCCCCATGAAGGACTAGCCTTTATGATTTGGGTGTTTCAATTCAAAAGTCAAATGTCAGAGGCTTGCTGAAAAATATGCGACTACATCGCTATCTGTTTATGCAATATCTTCAGCTGTGCCTTTTGGTGCTGACAAGCTTGATTATGGTGGTTTGGCTCAACCAAACCCTTAAGCTTCTTGAATTAGTTGTGAATAAGGGCGCACCACTAATCGATTTTTTAATTTTATCTGTATTAGCGGCCCCTCTCTGGATGTTAGAGGCGGCACCGATTGCGCTTTTCATCGCTATTTTATGGGTATTCAATAAAATCCAATCAGACAGAGAGCTTGTTGTCATGCAAGCCGTTGGTGTGAGCTCAGCGCAATTTGCAAGATCGCCCCTCATTCTTGCTGTCTCTCTTACCTTGGTAATGGTCTTAAACTCTGTGTATATTTTGCCTAGCTCATTTGGGGAATTTAAGTTGCGCCAGAGTGATTTGCGCAATGCCATTCCGAAAATCCTACTGCAAGATAGAGTTTTTGTTGATATTTCGCCAAAATTGACTATTTACATTGATGAGCGAGAGACCAGTACTGTTGTTCGCAATGTGTTCATCCAAGATGC
>WTJA01000119.1 GCA_011524995.1 Alphaproteobacteria bacterium
GCACTCCCTTGGTAAGGGAGAGGTCGGTGGTTCAATCCCACTCAGCAGCACCATTTCACCTAGGCCCCGGGTACCCCTGCAAAAGAAGCTTCCAAGGATGGTTTGGAGCGATGCCGTCGCCTTGCGACAATGGCACACAAAACCTGCGGATACCAAATTTGATTATTTGGACATCAGTGCGTCGTAGGCGGCAGTAAATCCGCGCAGTGATATCTTAATATTCACGCGCTGGCCGCTGAAAAAATCAAATCCCATTGTTGCGTCGGAATTCGCCTTAAATCCCGCCAAAAGATCATCGGTGTCCTTTAGCAGAACAAAACACGCGGATTGATTACATGCGCTGTAAGGCAGAGATTGCGTTTCGTCGTTGGAGATTTTCAATTTGACGGGTTTCATTAAGTCCGTCATCAGCGGCAAAACAAATTCAACCAAGGAATTTTCTGGCGATAGCTTACGTTGGCCCGTCACATTTAAAGCAAGCTTTTTATAGTGCCCGTGCGCATTGCCTGCCGACGCGTCCTGTTGTTGAACTGTTTCAATACGGCTCAAATCCAGTTCGCCAAATGTGAGGCGAAAGGAAACGTTTGCTGCAGCGCTGGATGCACTATTTACCCAAGCCAAGCTGCCAGACAGATAACGTTCAACTGTCGACTTGTCAGTCGAAAGTGTGGACGTGTCGTTCAAACGATCTGTTGATGTTGAACGTTCGATACCCGCCTCAACAGTAAAAGGAGAATTCAGGATCAGAAATTCGGATGATCTAAGTCGCAGCCACTCCCGATCTGACGCCCCAGTAATTTTGTCCGCATCAAGATTGATTTTATAGTCTGACTTACTTTTCCCAACCACGGCGCGCTGACCACTGTAACCGAAGGGGACCTCCAAATCTAAACTTCCACTTGTCAGCGCATCTGATTTGACCGCGCTGACAACAAGTCGGTCACCAAGATGTAGCAGTGAATTTGCCTGTACATCCAATGATGCCCGTTCACGGCCCGTCACCTCTCCACCAAAATTATCAACCTGCGCACTGAATTCAAACATCTCAGTACCCTCAAGGGACATCTCGATATTCACCTCGGGCTTATCCCGTGCAAAGCGAACGGATTGTTCAGCCGCAATGCCGTTCAGGCTGTCCAACGCAGTGGATTGTCGATCAAGATCATCAATGGACAGGGGTTCGTTGGCAGAAAGGGCTTTGGTCAAATACTTCGCTGCGATGTCTTTCACCAAACGAACATCATCGTCCGCTGTAACAGTCACATCGCCCAAGGTTAGCTCGCTAACGTGAACACGCAATACACCATCTGTTAGGTCTTGTTCCGGGAATGTGACCCGCGCGAAATATCCCGCGTCTGAATAAATTTGGAAAATTGTCGCCCGGACTCTGTCCAGCAAATCACCCGTTAGTGGCTGACCGCTCAGCGCATCAATTTTTTGATCTATGTCTTCACCCAAGGGGAGTGTTACACCCGAAACATCAATTGAGTTCAGCTTGAAGGCATATAGTGGTGCAGCCGCAATACCAAAGAGTAGAGCAAACACAACTCTTGCGCCAAAACCTGTCATTTTACCCAACTTAACCACTTAAAAACACAGACATTTTTTTACTTTGCCTTGCATAATAACGCGACACCAATTAGTCCCAGAGCGGGACATGCGGTTGGTAGAAACGAAATAAAATCACAAGGCCTGCAATCGTCATGCTCACAAAGGTTCAGGATCGTGCTGGAAATGAATTTGACGCTGTCGAACTGCGCCAAGCTCTCAGTCAATATGCAGCAGATATGATGTCCTATTGGACCAAGGAATTTAAATGCCCACTGACTGCACTGATTTTAATGTACGTCATGGAAGATCAGTATGCAGTTGCCAGCCGCAACGGTTCAGTCACGGAATCCAAAGGATATACCGTGCGCGCATTAGAAGCCCGCAGTGGCATCCCCAAAAGCACAGTGCACCGAAAGCTGAAGCACCTTGAAAAACTTGGGTTGATACAAATGACAAGAGGACAACTGGCAATCGCATCTGATGAATTTGGTCGCTCTGTCCTTGCCCGTAAACTTCCCGATGGCAAGACAATCACCGATCGTCATGTAAATCACATCCTTGATTTGCTTTGAATGTGGGAAGCGTCGTCTGATCATCTCGCCTTTTGCAGCATCAGTGAACCAAAGCCTGAAACTAGGATGAGCGATAATCCGACGAATGATAGCCCAT
>WTJA01000003.1:0-1674 GCA_011524995.1 Alphaproteobacteria bacterium
TAAATGTCTGCGCTAGGTCAACGTCACGGCTGAATGTCCATGTTGTGTTACGTGAAAGGATTTCACCTTCAGCAGCAGCAAGCTTTGTAAAGCGTGTCTTACCTGTTGCTGTGATGAATTCAACCTTTGTTGAGTCACCCAATACAGCAGCGGCTACAGCGCGGCAGAATTCAACATCAAAGCCTGTCCAGTTACCAGCATCGTCTGGTGCTGCGAAACCTGTTAGGCCTGTGTTAACGATACAGTTAAGATGACCGCGTTCGCGAACATCTTCCAATGTGCCAGCAGATGCTGTTGACACAGCCGCAAGGCTGGCAACACCAGCCATAGCAAACATAAGTTTTTTCATTGTTTCATTCCCTCAAAGATTTTAAGTCGAATAAGTGCGGAAGATCGTTTCCCGTCCCTCCAAGTCTGTTGACTGTATGCAATATATTCACGATTGTTAAGCAAAAAGTCGGATAAAACAAAATATGACTAATATTGTGATAAATTGAGGCAAAAGATGGCAAAATCAGACGATATCAGAATAAAAACCCTTCTTGCCACTGCTGGATTAAAGCCAGAGGAAAATTTTGGCATCCCAAATCCGCCCATTTATCGCACTTCAACGATTTTGAGCGAAAGCCTTGCCCATTATCGTAATGAGCTGCCCTCTCCTTATGATTATGGGCGTGTTGGCACGCCAACCAGTGATGCCTTTGAGACAGCCGTCAGCCAGCTTTACCGCGCGGATGACACAATCTCTACCCCCTCTGGCCTATCAGCTGTTGCCGTCGCCTTACTGTCTTTTGTGAAAGCAGGCGATCATATTCTGCTGCCCGACAGCATGTATGGCGCAGCGCGCAATTTTGTAACAAAAACACTCATCAATTATGGGGCAGAGATTGAATTCTACCCGTCGCAGATCAATGCTGGCATTTCAGACCTCATCAAAGAGAATACCAGCCTGTTATATTGTGAAAGCCCTGGCTCGCTAACCTTTGAAATACAAGATATCCCAGCCATGACAGATATCGCCAAAGCGCACGGCATTATCACTCTTATCGATAATACATGGGGAACCGCCTTGCATTTTGATGCGTTTGCCAAAGGGATTGATATCGTTATTGAAGCTGGCACCAAATATATCACGGGGCATTCAGACACAAATTTAGGTGTTATTTGTGGTCATGGGGCGAAGATTGCCAAAGTACGGCTAACAGCACGGACAATGGGTATTTGTGCTGGACCAGAAGATTTATATCTCGGCGCGCGCGGCTTACGCACCATGCATCTGCGCCTAAAAGAAACGGAGAAAAACGGCCTCGCCTTGGCGCAGTTCGCTGAGACACAGGATGTTGTGACGTCAGTGTTGCATCCAGCCCTACCCTCATCACCTGACCACGCGCTCTATACACGTGACTTTACGGGTTCTTGCGGCCTATTTGGCTTTATGCTTGATAAACGCCTCTCGCAAGACGCCATTGATAAGGCCGCGGCAGAATTGCAAGTAATGCGCATCGGCGCCAGCTGGGGCGGCTTTGAAAGCCTTTTCACCCAAGCTGTTCTCACCGATAAAATGCGTAGCCATAGAGAGGAACTCGCTGAAGGCTATCTCATGCGCATTTATGCGGGCTTAGAAGATCAGGCTGATCTTCTTGCCGATTTAGCGCGTTTTTTCGCAGCATTAGG
>WTJA01000003.1:1774-8605 GCA_011524995.1 Alphaproteobacteria bacterium
CCGCGCATATGTTTTGGCGGACGGTTGCGGTTGCGCCCCTTTGGCTCTTCGCGATACGAGGAATCTGCGCCGCGCTGCGGGAAGCCCTCATCTGGTTGCCAGCTATCAGCCTGCCAATCTTTTGTTTGCCACTCATCAGAGCGGCGCTTTGCAGGACGGCGATCTCTTTTATCAAACTGTTTTTGCTTGCGGGGACGGTCCTGCCCGGCCTCTGGCTTATCTCTGTCAAATGACGCCGGCTGTGAGCGTGGTTTTTTCCCTTTTTGAGAGCGTTTATCAGGCGCACCACCCTCAAATTTACGAGAGCGATGTTCTCCGCCCTCTTGGTCTGCGATGAGCTTGACACCTTCAACCGATAATTTTGTCGCTTTTTCACGCAAATTCATACCGATTAATTTTTCAATTTCTTTCAGGTATGATTTCTCAGAGCGATCAATCAATGAGACCGCAACCCCTTTGCGACCGGCACGCCCCGTCCGCCCGATGCGGTGAACATAACTTTCAGCAACATTCGGCATATCATAATTCACCACAAGCGAAATATCATCGATATCAAGTCCACGTCCCGCTAGGTCAGTTGCCACAAGGATGTCAGTATCGCCTGATTTGAATTCTTCAAGAATATGACGTCGTTGTCCAAAGGACTTATCACCATGTAGTGATTGCGCAAAAAAACCAGCCTTAATGAGATTAATCTGTGCTTTATCTGCCCCACGCTTTGTGCGGGTAAAGATAATAACCTTATCCCATTCTTGTTGTTTCAGAACAGCCACCAAGGCTTTTGGCTTTTGCGGCTTGTCAATAAAATGAAGCTGTTGCGTGACATTTTTTGCCGGTTCAGACTGGCGCGAGACTGCAATTCGCTGCGGGCTCTGCATAAATTCTGAAGCAAGCTTTTCAACAGGCCCAGGCATCGTCGCAGATGTCATTAGCGTTTGGCGGGCATCTGGCACTTCTTGCAAAATTTTGCGTACCGCTGGCACAAACCCCATATCAAGCATCTGGTCTGCTTCATCAAGCACAACAAACGACGTGGTTGAGAGGTCAGCCGCGCCTGTTTCCATATGGTCCATCAGGCGCCCTGGCGTTGCGACAATCAAATTCACACCCTTTGCAAGGGAGCGTAACTGCCCCTCATAACGGGTTCCCCCTACAATCAAACAAGCTGAAAATTTTAGGTGTTTGCCGTAAGCTCTGGCATTTTCAATGATTTGATTGGCTAGCTCACGTGTCGGCGTCAGGATGAGGCAATCACATTGTCCCTTTTCTGGACGACGATCCATTTTTGAGAGGAATGAGAGAAGCGGCAATAAGAAGGCTGCTGTTTTACCTGTGCCTGTTTGCGCGATGCCAATGGCATCTTCGCCATTCATCACATGCGGGATCATCTGCGCTTGGATTGAAGATGGGGCGTCATAGCCCAAATCTGCCACAGCACGTGCAACGGGCTTTGCCAGCCCTAATTCATGGAATTTGGTCAAAAGAGATACTTTCTGTCACTATCAAATGGGGCATGTTCCCCATGCACCGTTAGGCCTGCCACTTTTCTTTGGCTTTGTCATCGCTCTCTCTAGCATCAACCCAATGGGTGCCAGCGCTTGTTTCTTCAGCTTTCCAAAATGGCGCCTCAGTCTTGAGGTAATCCATGATAAAATGCACTGCTTTTAACGCTGCTTCCCGATGCGCTGATGAGGCTGCCACGAACACAATCATATCTGAAGGTAAGAGCCGTCCCACGCGATGTGTGATGCGTATAGCATTGAGTGGCCAGTATTGACAGGCCTGATCGGCAATTTGATGTAATTTTTTCTCTGTCATGCCAGGATAATGCTCAAGTGTGAGGGAAATTAACTCTCCGCCGCTATCTCTTACAATACCTGTAAATGTGGCAATGGCGCCTGTTGCCGCTGCAGACATCTGATTAATCTCGGCATCAAGTGATACATCATCAGGCCCGACGGTAATGGAGATATCACACATGATTATCCCCCTGTCACTGGCGGAAAGAAGCCAATTTCATCACTATCGTTGATCGTATCATCATGCGTGGCAAACTCTTGATTAATCGCGACACGCACGACTTCGCGGTTTTGAAAGGCGCGCTGGTAACCTGCGCCCCGCCCCTCAAGATGTGCTATCAATTGCGCAATGGTTGACACTTCTTGCGGCAAGGCAATGGTCTCTTGGCTACATCCTGTATGATCTTTTAGCCATGCAAAATAGCGTATCTGCATAATAATGCCCTCTTACATTTGCCGCTTAAGTCAATAAATGAGGAAGCGGAATAACAGATAGCCAGTCTCCTTCTGCTATCTCGTTCGCCTCAAACGGGAGCTCTGCCAATCCATCTGCCCCTGTGAGCGATGATAGCACGCCAGCGCCTTTTCGGCCATGAGGCATAGCGACAAAGTGCCCCTCTTCTGTTATCTCGCAGGCGACCCTGATAAATTCAGCGCGCTCTTGTGGCTTTTTTTGCGCTTTAAAACCAGCTTGCACGGCTATCCGCCGCGGCAGCTTAAAATGACCTGTTATCAAAGCTTGCACAGCTGGTAGCGCGAATAATGTCATACAGACATAAACCGCAACAGGGTTTCCTGGCAAAGATAGGACAGGCGTTTGCCCCAGTTGCGCAGCAGCCATCGGGCGGCCTGGCTTCATCGCTAACCGCCAAAATAAAGACACCGCACCTTCTTTTGCCAATGCTGTTTGAAGATGATCTTCATCTCCCTCAGATGCGCCGCCAGAGCAGATAATCAAATCACATTCTTGATGCGCCTGTTGCAATGCAGCCCGCACGGCTTCCTCATCATCGGCAATGATACCATAATCCTGAATAATAACGCCCCATCTCTGTAAAAGAGACATGATAAGCGGGCGATTGGAATCATAAATCTGCCCTGCTGCTAGTGGCTGCTTTGGGACTATCAGTTCATCGCCAGTGGAAAACACCCCCACCTTGATAGGACGGTATAGGAGCAAAGAGGAATAACCTGCGGCCGCAGCTTGCCCAATATGCGCCTCAGTAATGACCTCATTGCGCGAGATCAAAACCTCCCCAAGTGATAGATTTTCCCCGGCAGGGCGCGCATTTTTACCAACCTTAAGCGTTTGCCCAAGCAATAGCTGATCACCGGTAACAGTGCAGAACTCCTGCATAATTACCGTATCAGCCCCATCTGGCATAATTGCACCAGTTAGAATGCGGACAGCTTCATTCGGTCCCACAGGACCATTAAAGGGGTGCCCAGCTTTTGCAACGCCAATGATTGTGAAAATCTTATCTTGCTGGGAAGAGGCCGAAAAGGCATAGCCATCAACCGCGGCATTGGTTGTTTGTGGCAACATGATACCACTCACCACATCTTCAGCTGAGAGCCGACCTAAACAGTCAGCAAGTGGGCAGCTCTCTGTGCCTGCGACAGGCGTCAGGGCCTCAGCGAGCCGCTTTTGCGCCTCTTCATAGCGAATGGCGGGCGCCATCATTTGCTGCGTCCCTCAGATAATGCCTGAAGATGGGCAAAGATCCCGGCTACATCATCACGCTGGAATTGCGGCAAAGCGCAGCTGTCATCCCTTTCATCACAGATAAAGGCTGTAATATGGGGATCTGTAGGATAAAGAGGCTCATTGCCAAGAGCGGGGTCAAACACTTCGCATTTCACAATCGGATCTGTCTTAAACCCCTCCACCAACACCCAATCACAGGGCCCAAGTTGTGCCAATAAATCAGATAATTGCGGGCGATGTGCCACAGGGTTTTCTGTATATAAAGCTGACCGATCTGCCGAAGCAATGAGGGTTTGCCGCGCACCGGCTTGCCGATGGCGCCAACTATCTTTGCCAACCACATCAGGTTCAAACTTATGATGCGCATGCTTAATGGATGAGATGACTAACCCTTTGGCAGCCGCATAGGAGATCAGTTTTTCAGCCAGCGTTGTCTTACCAGCGCCTGAAAATGCCGCAAGGCCAAAGATAAAGGGACTTTGAGACATGGCTTATCCGCCTGTTACACTCATATGCCGGCTGACAGCAGGCGCGCTATTGCGGCGGCTAATCTCAAAATCATGGCCCTTTGGTTTCCGGCCAATAGCTTCTATAATTGCCTCTTTTAACGCGGTCTCTCCCCCTGAACGCAGCGCTTGCGCCAAATTCGCGTTATCATCTTGTCCCAAACACATATAAAGCTCACCAGTACAAGTCATACGGACACGGTTACAGCTCTCACAGAAATTATGCGTCAACGGCGTGATAAGCCCCAATCTGCCCCCAGTCTCTTGGACATCGAAATAACGGGCGGGTCCCGCCGTACGATGGGTGGATGGCGTTAAGGTAAAGTGGTTTTCTAACTGCCGCCTGACCTCTGTGAGTGGCAAATATTGATCAAGGCGATTTTCTGACCCAATATCACCCATTGGCATCACTTCGATGATGGTTAAATCAAATCCTTCATCACCGCACCAGCGCAGCATATCCGCAAATTCATCATCATTGACGCCTTTTAGAGCAACCATATTGATTTTAAGGGATAAGCCAGCCTGTTTTGCCGTTTCAAGCCCAGCCATAACCTTGTCCAAATCACCCCATCTGGTGATGTCTTTGAAGGTGTCTTTATCCCGGCTATCAAGTGATATATTTAAACGACGTACGCCCGCCTCATAAAGCTCATGCGCCATCTTACCAAGCTGGCTGCCATTTGTGGTGAGTGTCACCTCATCTAAGCGCCCTGCTTTGACCTCTGCCCCTAATGCGGAGATCAAATGCATAATATTGCGGCGTACCAGCGGCTCTCCGCCTGTTAGCCTGACTTTGCGTGTGCCGAGTGACATAAAGCATTTCACAATTTGCTCAAGCTCTTCGAGTGTCAGCAAATCCGCTTTTGGCAGAAAGGTCATATCCTCTGCCATACAATAGACACAGCGGAAATCGCATCTATCTGTGACAGATAGCCGAATATAATCAACAGACCGTCCATAGGGATCAATGAGCTGTGTGGTCATCTCGTTAGTCATCTTTCAAATTGCGCTAAGCAAGGGGAGTTGTCGCCATTATGACGCCTAGATTATGATATCTGCCTTATTCATCGCAATCAATCAGTTTGCATAGCGTATGATAAAAGTTGCATATTGGTTATCACTATGATGACACATATTTGACGTTTCAACCCGCTTTCTGCGGCCCATCAAAGACCCGATTATGGAGTATCCGCTATGAAAGCGCGGCACCCTCTTTTTGCAACAGTGATAGCGTTCTGCTTGGGGCTTGGACAGGCCAGCCTGGCAAAAGATACGCAGATATTGGTTCAATCTACTACCTCGACGCAAAATTCAGGTCTCTATGATTATCTTTTGCCGCTCTACGAATCAGCAACGGGCCATAAGGTAATTGTTGTTGCTGTTGGAACAGGAAAGGCGTTGCGCAATGGTCGTAATTGCAACGCAGATGCGCTGTTGATCCATTCAACAGCAGATGAAATTGCATTTGTAGAAGATGGATTCGGCCTCTATCGCGCTGATGTCATGTATAATGATTTTGTGATTGTCGGCCCTAAGTCGGACCCAGCCCAGATTGGTGACACCACAACGATTGATGAGGCCTTTCACGCGCTCTACAATGAAAAAACCTTTTTTGCCTCCCGCGGCGATAATAGCGGCACCCACAAAAAAGAATTGCGCCTATGGCAATCGGTGAACCTCAATCCCCAACCATCTTCTGGGACGTGGTACTTAGAAACAGGCTCTGGTATGGGGGCCACGTTAAACCTAGCCGTAGAAAAGCAAGCCTATACTCTGACTGATAGAGGCACATGGATTGCTTTCGCCAATAAACAAACGCACGAAATTTTATTTGAGGATGATGCTGCGCTATTCAACCAATATGGCGTAATCCCCGTCTCTCAAGCCGCCTGCCCCAAAGCCAAAGAGGGAGAGGCAAAGCGATTTGCGGACTGGCTAACCAGCGCGGCGGGGCAAAAAGCGATTGGTGCATTTAACGTAAAAGGGCAGCGCCTATTCCAACCAAATGCGAAATAAGCCACTGCCCTTTGAAGCAATGAGTTTCTACACCCACCTTCCTACAGGAAAGGGATCTCACACACTTCTGCGTTATGTGTGCCATTTGTTGACGCAAAGCTCAGCTTTTGTCCAACAGACGCAAACTCGGTCTTCAGCATAGCAAAGGCGATATTGCTTTCCAAATCAGGACTGTATGCGGCTGAAGTGACGATACCAGCATCATGCCCCTGCTCCGTAATCGGCCAAGGAATCGACAAAGGTGTCACAGGCGCGCCATCAAAGCGGAGCCCCATGATCTTTTGCGACACACCTGCATCACGTTGACGAAGAAGCGCGTCTTTCCCGATAAAGTTAATATCCTTATCAAGCGCACAATATTTCTCTAAACCCATTTCAAGAGGTGTATTCTCCCTTGTCATGTCATTCCCATAAGAGAATAAGCCGCCTTCGATACGCTCAATCAAGTTTGGGCAGCCCGCTTGTAGCTTAAAGGGCTCACCTTCAGCCCAAATTGCATCCCAGAGCGGCTCACCCAGCGCTGTATCTGGCAAATAGATTTCAAATCCACCCTGCTTTGACCAACCAGAGCGCGCAATCGCCATTTGCTGCCCCTTAAATTCAAACCATTTGAAACGGAAGAACTTGATAGATCTAATCTCTTCGCCAAAAACCTTGACCAATAAATCTTCTGCCATAGGGCCTTGAATAGCGAGCGGCGAGACATCTGGCTCTGTGACTTCCACATTTAAATCTAGCCCTTCAGCCAAACCAGCGGCCCATAGTAGCAAATCCGAATCAGCGATGGAGAACCAGAACA
>WTJA01000003.1:8705-24694 GCA_011524995.1 Alphaproteobacteria bacterium
ACACGTGATGTAAAAGGTGTAGGACGCAATCTGCGCGATGGAAAAATCGGAGCGCCAGCCATATCAGAGTTCCTCCTCAAACAATGAACTCTCCAGAAGCTAGGCAGATGCCAAATCTTTACAAGTTCAAAACTGACATATTGCGACGCATTTTGTCTAATTTGTAAAAAAGCTTCGTTTTCGGTTCTTTTTTAACACCGGATGATTTGTGCCAGCTTCTATGGTCTGATACAGACATAGTGACGTTTAATAGGGAAAAACCACCGCCGAAGGAGACAGGATATGTCAGGGGATTATAGGTTTGATACGCTGATGCTACACGCTGGGCAAGTGCCAGATAAACATACTGGTGCACGTGCTGTCCCGATTTATCAGACGACCTCTTATGTCTTTCAAGATTCTGACCATGCTGCCGCATTATTCAACATGGAATTAGGTGGTCATATTTATACAAGACTAACCAATCCTACCGTCGCCGCCCTAGAACAGCGTGTGGCGGCCCTTGAAGGCGGTGTGGCTGCTGTTGCTGTATCATCAGGTATGTCAGCCCTTTTCTTAACAATCTTAGCGCTGACCAGCGCTGGAGACCATATCGTTGCCTCATCACAAATGTATGGCGCGAATGTTAACTTATTTGAACATACCCTCTCTCGCTATGGCATTGAGACGAGTTTCGTTGCCCCGAATGATGTCTCAGCTATCAAGGCCGCCATCCGCCCGAACACCAAAATGGTCTTTGGTGAAGTTATCGGGAACCCTGGCATGGATGTGATGGATGTCCCCGCAGTGGCAGAGGTGACAAAGCAGGCTGGTATCCCGCTTGTGATTGATGGTACTTTCAACACGCCTTATTTATTCCGGCCGTTAGAACATGGCGCGAACATTGTCATTCAGTCACTGACCAAATGGATGGGCGGCCACGGTGTCGCTATGGGCGGCGCTATTATTGATGGTGGTAATTTCGATTGGGGGCAGAATGATAAATTCCCCACTTTGACAACGGCACATTATGCCTTCCAAGGTGTGAATTTATGGGAAGAATTTGGCCCTGCCGCATTTAGCGCACGGGTCCGGTCCGAAGGCATGTATAATGTGGGACCGTGCCTCAGCCCAACCAACGCCTTTCACCTGCTGCAAGGGTTAGAGACTCTCTCCCTGCGGATGGACCGCCATATCAGCAACACAGCAGCTATTTTAGAGTTTCTTGAAGGTCATGAGCAAATTGCGTGGGTTAAGCACCCGACGATGGCCTCTCACCCTGACCATGAGGTTGCAGCACGGCTAATGCCAAAAGGCGCAGGCTCAATCATCACCTGTGGGATTAAGGGGGGCCGCGCCGCTGGTAAAGCCTTTATCGAAGCTGTCCAGCTTGCCTCACACCTTGCCAATGTGGGTGATGCCAAAACGTTGGTAATCCATCCCGGTAGCACAACCCATTCCCACCTCACACCAGAGGCGATGAAAGCTGGCGGCCTCACCGATGATATGCTCCGCATTTCTGTTGGCTTAGAAGATCCCAAGGATATCATTGCTGATTTCAAAGCAGCTTTGCGCGTGGCAGCAAAAGCAGCAGATAAGGCAGGTGCCTAATGCGTATCGATTATGCTAATGAGAGCTGTTTTATTTCAACAGGAAGCAAAGCGTTTGACCCAAATGCAAATACGCTTCTTTTCCTTCATGGTAGCGGCCAATCACACTTAACGTTTCTGCAACAAAGTCGTTTCTTTGCTAACCGCGGTTGGCAAAGCCTAAATCCAGATATGCCAGGACATGGTCATTCCACAGGCGCGCCTCTTCAGTCAATCGAAGAGATGGCTGATTGGTATATTGGGTTGCTTGATACACTCGGTATAGATTCGGTTACGATCGTTGGGCACTCTCAAGGTTGTTTAACGGGGCTTGAGATAGCGCATCGTTACCCTGAGCGTGTATCAAAGTTATGTCTTCTGGCGGGAGCGCTGGCCATCCCCGTAAATGATGCCTTACTAGACCTCGCCACAACAAATCAAAGCGCAGCCTATCAAGCCATGGTGAATTGGGGACATGGCGCGGCATCGCACCTCTATGACCATAGCTGGCCGGGACTAACCCATATTGACCTTGGCAATCAGATCATGACGCAAAATGCAGACACTGCGTTGAGTGCTGATTTAACGGCATGCAACAACTATAAAAATGGACCAGATGCCGCCGCATCTATTACCTGCGCAAGTCTTGTGATGATTGCCGGCAAAGATAAGATGACGCCGGCCAAAGCGGGACGAGCACTCGCTGCCAGCCTGCAAAATTGTGAGGCGCACATCCTTGCCGATTCTGGCCATTTCCTGCCATCTGAGAGACCTTATGAGGTTAACCGCGCTTTGCGTGACTTCCTTGCCTAATCGCATTTCAAAAAGAGTATAGTTATGAGACAGCTTCAAAAAATTGCCGTGATCGGGTCTGGCACAATGGGGTCAGCGATTGCTGGTCAAATTGCAAATGCCGGCCAGTCTGTGATGCTATTAGATTTAGCGACAGAGGGTGAAAATAGAAACGCCATTGCTCAATCAGCCATCGATCGCCTGCTCGCCTCTGATCCGCCTGCGCTGATGCATAAAAAGCGGTCAACTCTCATTGAAGTCGGCAATATTACAGATGATTTTGACAAATTAGCAGATTGTGATTGGATTATTGAAGCCGTTGTTGAGCGCTTGGATATTAAAAAAGCACTCTATAAACGCCTACATGAGACAATTGCCCCTCATTGTATCGTGACATCGAACACCTCTACCATCCCTATCAAATTGCTGGTTGAGGATATGGATGAGGATTTTACAAAACGCTTTGCCATTACGCATTATTTCAACCCTGTTCGCTATATGCGGCTGTTGGAGCTTGTGCGTGGGGATGCGACCTCTGATGATGTAATGGCCGTCCTAGCGGACTATAATGACCGTATTCTCGGCAAAGGCGTTGTCGCCTGTGATGATACGCCTGGTTTCTTGGGCAACCGTGTGGGTGTTTTTGCGCTGCAAGTGGGCTTATCAGTTGCCGCAGATTGCGGCCTCACCGTTGAAGATGCTGATGCTTTGATGGGTCGCCCGATGGGCATTCCCAAAACAGGTGTTTTCGGGCTCTATGACCTCATTGGGGTCGATCTGATGGCTGATGTGGTTGATACTTTGGCCACAATCTTACCAGAAAATGATGCCTTCCACGCCTTTGGTCAGCTCCATAACCCTGTGCAACCTCTTATCAAAGAGATGATTACTTCAGGTTATACAGGCGATAAGGGCAAAGGCGGCTTTTATCGCCTTGATGAGGCAGAAGCTGAATATGCCGTTAATCTCGCAGATGGCGCGGTTCGCCCTCGTCAAAAACAGCTCTGCAGAAAAGCCCTCCTAGCCGCTGACATGCAAGCGCGCAATGAAGACCCCTTACCAATGTTGATTGACCCTGCCTCAGATCAGACTGCGTTAGAGGCCCAACAAACAAGATTTGTGCGCACCGCGCTCGCTCATATTTTATCCTATGCGGCGTCGCTGCTACCGGACGTCACGCAGTCTCCTCAACAAATTGATGATGCGATGAAGCTTGGTTTCAATTGGGTAAAAGGCCCATTTGAAATGATGGATACGCTTGGTCACGACGTCACAAGACATCTTATCACAGAAGCCGGCATTGAAGTGCCAGCCTGCCTTGCCAGCGATGCGCCATTCTATGCTGTAGATGGCCAGCAGCTGACAGTCAGCCATTTTGATGGCACCTCTTCGACTTACCATCCGGTTAATCTGCCAGAGGGCACTGTGCGCTTCCATATGATGCGACGCACCTTGCAACCAATGGCGCAAAATGATGCTGCTAGCCTCTTTACCATTGGTGATGACATCCGTTTGGTTGAGTTTCATTCAAAGGCTAACGCACTGACAGGGCAATCAATGGAAATTGTGGCACAAGCGGCCGCCCAACCAGGACGCGGTATTATCATTCACAACGACGCGCAACATTTCTCAGCCGGTGTCGACCTGAATGCCTTCCGCGCCATGATTGAAGCTGGTGATTGGCCTGGTATTGACCAGTTCCTAGATGACTTCCAGCAAGCTGTGAAACAGCTTAAATATTGCCCTGTTCCTGTTATTGGGGCACCATCTGGCTTGGCCATTGGTGGTGGTTTTGAAGTGTTGGCTCATTGTGACAAGCTGATTGCGCATGCCAATTCAGTGCTAGGGCTGGTTGAATCTGGCGTTGGTGTTGTCCCTGGCGGCGGCGGTGTCAAAGAGAGCTACTGGCGCTGGTATCAGGCTACAAATGACTGGGGCAAAGCGGCATGGCAGACATGGATGCAAATCGGTTACGGCTTAACGGGTACATCGCCAGAGCTCAGCGCGAAATTCCAATATTTCTTACCAGAGCGCGATCTGAGCGTGATGAATAGAGATAAGCTTATCACCAGCTCTCTTGCTGAAATTGAGGCGATGATTTCAGCGGGCTATCAGGTACCAGACGCCCCTGGCTTTACGCTTGCGCCTTTTGCGCTTCGGGCAGACATGACTGCCTTTATGGATAAAGGCATTGCTGACGGCCTCTTTTTCCCGCATGACAAAACAACAGCGATGGCAATAGCAACAATTGTCACGGCTGATGAAGAGGAAGATGTGCGCACACTGACAGAAGATGAGATGTTTGCACGAGAGAGACGCGCCTTTTTAAGCCTTGCCAAAACAGCGCCAACACATGAACGTATTCGCACAATGCTTGATGATGGGGCACCGGTACGGAATTAATCAGATCTAGGGCAATTTGTTAGATGTGAAGATGGGGGAAAAAATGAGTTTTACCTATAATAACGATAAATATGACGCCTTTGCGAAACAAGACGCCAATTATGTACCTTTGACGCCCCTCTCCTTCTTGCCGCGCACGGCTTTGATGTTTGGCGAAAAAACATCGGTTATCTATGGTTCAAGACGATATAATTGGGCTGAGACCTATGACAGATGTCGCGCCTTGGCGTCTAGCTTGGTGAAGCATGGCCTAAAACGCCATGATACCGTTGCTGTGATTGCCGCTAACACACCGGAATTGGTCGAATGTCATTTTGGCGTCGCGATGGCGGGCGGTGTCCTCAACACCATCAATGTACGGCTAGATGCCAGCACAATCGCCTATATCCTCAATCATGGCGAAGCCCGCTTCCTTCTCACAGATACGGGGTTCTCAGGCACTGTCAAAGACGCGCTGGCTGAGATTGGCAGAGATGATATCACAGTGATTGATATCATCGACACCGAAGCCGGAAGTCCAGGCGAGACATTAGGTAGCCTCGATTACGAAGCCTTTATCGCGCAAGGTGACAGCCAATTTGAGTGGCACATGCCACAAGATGAGTGGGAACCGCTTAGCCTCAACTACACCTCAGGTACAAGTGGCAAGCCAAAGGGTGTTGTCTATCATCATCGTGGCTCTTATTTGATGTCTATGGGCACCATTACAGATTGGAACCTGCCACGTCATCCCTCTTATCTTTATACTGTTCCGATGTTCCATTGTAATGGGTGGGGCCATGCCTGGACAATGACAGCTCTGGCCGGCACCATCGTCTGTATTAGACAGATTACGGCCGCTGAAATCTACAATCAGCTCCATGCGCATAACATCACCTATTTTGGCGGGGCGCCTATTGTTTTGGGTATGCTTGTGAATGCAGATGAGGCAGATCGCAAACCACTGGCTCATACGGTAGAAGTCATGACAGCGGGCGCACCACCGCCAGCCGCTGTCTTAGAGGCTGTAGAAGCGCTTGGCTTTAACGTCACCCAGGTCTATGGGCTTACTGAAACCTACGGCCACACCATTATGTGTAGCTGGAATGATGACTGGGATGGCCTTGATTTTGCTGAGAAAGCGAATATTAAAGCACGTCAGGGCGCAGCGATGGTTCACACAGATTCAATGCGGGTTGTCGATTTAAATAGCGGTGAAGATGTACCAGCTGATGGTCAAACCATGGGCGAAATTTGGATCCGCGGCAACACCATCATGAAGGGCTATCTAAAGGATGATGCGGCCACAAAAGCAACCTTAGGCGATGGCTGGCTTCGCTCAGGTGATTTAGGTGTGATGCATCCTGGCGGCTATATGGAAGTGAAAGATCGACTAAAAGATATCATCATTTCTGGTGGCGAGAACATTTCATCTGTTGAGATTGAATCAGTATTGCATCGCCATCCGGCTGTTGCGTTGGCTGCCGTCGTGGCCAAGAAGGATGAAAAATGGGGGGAAGTCCCCTGTGCTTATGTCGAATTAAAAGACGGGCATGACGCGACTGAAGATGAGATTATCACCTTCTGCCGCGAACATTTAGCAGGCTTTAAACGTCCCAAACATGTTGTGTTTGGCACCTTGCCGAAAACAGCCACTGGAAAAATTCAAAAATTTGAATTACGCCAATCCCAATAAGAAACCAAAAGGCCAAGCTTAGCTTGGCCTGTCTCTTATGCGGTGAGCTGGTCCAATGATAAATGATGTATGGCAGTGCCCGCCTTTGAAATGGTTTTGGCAAAAGCAGCCACCTGCGGGAGTGACAGCGCTGTAAAGAGTGATAGGCTAGCCAGCTTATTCTCTAAAAAGGCTGTGTCAGCATCAGGCTTTGCTAAGGCAGAGACTGCATAGGTCCCTTGACGCAGCAACATCCAGCCCCCGGTCAATGTGCCAAGCATCATAAGATAGGGCACACCAGCAGCAGCAGCAATGCGTGGCTGATTTTGTTGGCTCAGCAAAAAGGCAACCGCGCCTTCTGTTGCTTGGCAAGCAACTTCTAATTCGGTCGCTAAATCTGCCAAAATCGCATTATCAGCAGATATGTGTGCAATATCAGCGCGTATCTCTGCTAAGAGCGAGGTGATTTCTGCCCCGTCATCTCGCAATGTCTTTCTGAACACCAAATCATTTGATTGAATGGCTGTTGTCCCTTCATAAATCGGCAGAATGCGCGCATCACGATAATGCTGCGCGGCACCTGTCTCTTCGATGAAGCCCATACCGCCATGAATCTGAACATTGTGTGAGGTCATAATCAGAGATTGCTCTGTGAGCCATCCTTTAATGATAGGGATCATGAAATCCGCCCGCTGTTGTATGGCGGCATCCCCCTCTTCTGCCTTATCAAGCAAGGCTGCGCCATAAAGCATCAAAGCGCGCATCGCTTCGCTTTCGGCTTTCATCTGACCGATAAGCCGTGTGACATCTGGGTGATGGATGATGGGGCTGCCAGCATCTGTGCCAAGCGGTGTGCCCTGTACCCGTGTGACCGCATAGGAAATGGCTTGCTGCAGCGCGCGATCACACATCGCAAGACCTTGTAGCCCTACATTAAAGCGCGCATGGTTCATCATCCCAAACATAATGGCCAGGCCTTGATTTTCCTCTCCGACCAAATAGCCAATTGCGCCGCCCTTATCACCATATTGCAGAACTGCGGTTGGTGAGCCTTTGATGCCTAGTTTTTTCTCAATCGAGACACATGTGACATCATTTTGTTCACCAAGGCTGCCATCTTCATTGACCAAGAATTTTGGCACGATAAAGACAGAAATGCCTTTGTGGCCGGCTGGGGCATCCGGTGTTCTGGCAAGCACAAGATGGATGATATTCTCAGCCATATCATGCTCACCATAGGTGATATAAATTTTTTGCCCTGAAATAAGATAGTGGTCGCCCTGTTTCACAGCTTTTGTTTTAATAGCTGCCAAATCAGTACCAGCTTGCGGCTCTGTCAAATTCATGGTGCCTGTCCAACGCCCCTCGATCATCGGTGGCAGGAACAGGTTTTTCTGGGCCTCTGAGGCTGAATGTTGCAGCGCAGAAATGAGCCCCTGCGTCAGCAAATGACATAAAGAGAATGCCATATTTGAGGCTTGCCACATCTCATTCACACAGGAGGACAGGGCAAGGGATAATGCTTGCCCGCCATAGGTCTCGCTGCCTTCCATCGAGGTCCAGCCACCGTCTGATAGCTGTTGATAGGCCGCCGCAAAGCCCTCAGGTGTCTTGACAGACCCATCTTCAAAATGCTGCGCACCGCCGGCCTTATCAGCCTGATGGTTGAGCGGTGCCAACACGTCACCCGCTAATTTTGCCGCTTCGTTTAATATGACGTCACGCATTTCTTGATCGGGCATGGTCTCCATCAGCTGAGGCGCGACGTGCTGCAATGCCTCAAGGGCGAATGTCATATCTGATACTGGGGCTTTATACATGGGGCCATCCCTTTTCATGCATCATCATGGTGCGGTCATCACGCCGCGATTATCTCCCCTCCATATAGCATCGCCATAGGCGGTTGTGTAGCTCTGTGCAGCTGTTTTTGCATCATATGGTCGCTTGCTATTTTTCACGTGCCACCTAGCTCTATGGGCAAGGGGATGTCGCATGAATATTGTATGGCTCAAAAAAGATTTAAGAGATGAAGATCACGAACCTTTATTTCGTGCGGCGCAAGCAGGTCCCTTTGCCATTCTCTACATCATTGAACCATCCCTATGGCAGAGCCCTGATGCCTCCTCACGGCATTACAGTTATCTGTTGGCGGCATTGGCTGATCTGAAAGCGCGTTTTGCCCATCGTGGCTTGTCTCTGACTATCCGCGTGGGTGAAGCGATAGATGTTCTTCGTGACTGGCATGACAAACAGGCCATCACTGGCCTTTATACCCATCAAGAAACGGGCAACCTTGCCAGCTATGCCAGAGATAGAGCCGTTTTGAAATGGGCAAAATCTCATGCCATCCCCGTTCATGAATTTCGTCAGTTTGGCGTTGAGAGAGGCCCCACAAGCAGAGCCGGATGGGCAAAGAGATGGCATCAACTCATGACTGCCCCCCTTACCCCGACGGTTAGCGATGGACGCTGTATCGAGGCGCCGAGTGATGATCCGCCATCTGCCGCCGCTCTTGGCTTGGCGCCAATGGATAATAGCCAAATACGACCAGCTGGCCGCGGCGCAGGGACAACTTTACTCAAAAGCTTTTTAGAGGTCAGAGGCCGCACCTATCGCTCAGATTTATCATCCCCAGTGACCTCTTATCATTCCAGCTCGCACATCTCGTCTTATCTGGCATCAGGCGCGCTTTCGATGAAAGAGGTCTATCAGGCCAGCTTGGCGGCGAGTGAACAGAAAAAACAAGCATCAGACAAACAATATAGCGCGTCTTTACGTTCTTTTTCCTCTCGCTTGCATTGGCATTGTCACTTTATTCAAAAATTAGAGGATGAGCCCCTGATTGAACGGCGTCATTTTCACTCAGCCTATGATGGCTTGCGGGAATGCACCGCTGACAATGCGCATTTCAAGGCGTGGTGTGCTGGTATGACAGGCTATCCGTTCATCGATGCTTGCATGAGGTCCTTGCAGGCTACGGGATGGCTTAATTTTCGCATGCGTGCGATGTTGGTGAGTTTTGCAAGCTACCATCTGTGGCTAGATTGGCGGCTGCCCTCTTTGCATTTAGCGCGTCTTTTCACCGATTTTGAACCTGGCATTCACTACAGCCAATGTCAGATGCAATCAGGCACAACCGGCATTAATACCATCCGGATTTACAACCCTATCAAACAATCCCAAGATCAAGACCCCGAGGGGGTATTTATTCGCCAATGGTGTCCGGAGTTGTCAAACATTCCAGACCATTTGATCCACACACCATGGCTTCTGCCTCATCGTCTCGGCACTTATCCCATGCCACTTGTTGATGAAGTAACCGCACGGCGCCATGCCGCAGATATCATGCATGGTTTGCGTAAGAACAAACCTCATGGCCGGCAAGCACAAAAAATTGCAGAAAAACACGGCTCTCGGAAGTCTGGATTACCGCAAATCACGAATAAGAAACAGAAACCGAAACCATCTACGCAATATGAGCTTCCCCTATGAGTGCACCCTCTCTTTGTTGGTTCCGCCAAGATTTACGTCTTTCAGATAACCCTGCGCTAACCGCTGCCGCGCAAGAGGGCACAGTGCTGCCTTTTTACATTCTTGAAGATGAAGAGGCTGGCACAGAGGCCATGGGCGCCGCGAGCCGCGTTTGGCTTCATCACTCGCTCACCGCCTTGAATCAGGCATTGGGCAACCACTTACGCGTCTTTGTGGGCAAAGCAACCGACATTCTCCCGCAACTCATCGCTGAGACGGGGGCCACATCGCTTCATTGGAATCGCTGTTATGAGCCATGGCGTATCTCCCGTGATAGCCAGCTCAAAGACACATTGCAAGCACAGGGGCTGACTGTCACGTCGCACAAGGCCACATTATTATGGGAGCCTTGGGAGCCGTTAAAGGCTGATGGCACCCCTTATAAGGTCTTCACCCCCTTTTACCGACGCGGCTGCCTTCAAGCGCCTGCGCCAGCTCGCCCCTTGCCTGTCCCGTCTGACTTATCACTCTATCAAGGTGATGTGGGCGGGACCACATTAGAGGCGCTTTCACTTTTACCAACAACAGGCTGGGATACAAATCTGATCGCTGGCTGGCAGATGGGTGAGGCTGGGGCCCATCAACGCCTTGAAACCTTCTTAGATGAGGGTATTTTGTCCTATCAAGACGGCCGCAACATCCCGTCACAATCATCGGTCTCTCGCTTGTCACCTCATCTGCATTTTGGTGAAATCTCGCCAGCCACCTGCTGGTATGCAGCCTTAGATCGATTTGGCTTTGAAGATAAGAATTGCGATGTCTTTTTGTCTGAGCTTGGGTGGCGTGAATTCTCGCATGCCCTGCTCTATTATAATGGCACATTGAAAACAGAGCCGCTTAATCAAAAATTTAATGCCTTCCCTTGGCGCACAGATGATGCCCACCTATCAGCGTGGCAAAAGGGCATGACAGGCTATCCCATCGTTGATGCTGGCATGAGAGAGCTCTATCAAACAGGCTATATGCATAACCGCGTGCGCATGATTGTCGGCTCATTCCTGGTGAAAAATCTACGTTTGCCTTGGCAAGAGGGCGAGGCTTGGTTCTGGGATTGTCTCTTTGATGCTGACCATGCCAATAATGCGGCAAGCTGGCAGTGGATTGCAGGATGTGGCGCAGATGCGGCCCCCTATTTCCGTGTCTTTAATCCCATCACACAGGCCGAGAAATTTGACCCAGATGGCACCTACATCAAAACCTATTGCCCTGAATTGCGTGATTTGCCTGCGAAATATATAGGGGCGCCTTTCCTTGCGCCGCCTTTTATTTTGCAGGGGGCGGGTATTACTTTGGGGCGTGACTACCCCCATCCGATTGTCGATGCCAAACAATCACGCCTCGATGCCTTAGCGGCTTTTGCCACCTTGAAAGAAAGTGCCTGAGATGGGGCGCCTCATTCTGGTAATGGGTGACCAGCTTTCATGGCAGGCGCCGCATATAAAAGACGCTGTCCCCGGGCAAGATGTCATTGTCATGGGCGAAATTGCAGGCGAGGCCACTAGCCCGCGCCATCACAAACAGAAAATAGCTCTTATATTCTCAGCCATGCGTCATTTTCGTGATGCCTTATCCGCGCATGGCTTTACCGTTCTCTATCATCTTTATGATGCGCAGTCTGCCATTCGCAGCTTTGAAGATTTATTACAAAATGCGCATGACCAAACAGGGCTGACAGATATTGTCATGACACAAGCCTCCGAATATCGTGTGGCACAATGGCAATCAGACCTCCGAGAGAGCTGGACTGGTGATATCACCATTCATCAAGATAGCCGGTTCTTAGCCAGTCATGATGAGTTTGCCCTATGGGCCAAAGGGAAAAAACAGCTCCGGATGGAATTTTTCTATCGGGAAATGCGTCGTAAATACAATATCTTACTGGATGGTGCTGAACCAGTTGGTGGTCAGTGGAATTATGATGCTGATAATCGCAAACCACCCAAATCTGGCCTTGTGATACCGCCACGCACTGCCTTTGCAACAGATGAGATTACTGATGAGGTCTTACGCCTTGTTAGGACAGAATTTGCTGATCATTTTGGTGATATTGATAATTTTGAACTCGCTGTGACACATGAGCAAGCAGAGCAGGTTTTTGCCACCTTTTTACAAGAGAGGCTTGCCAATTTTGGCCATTATCAAGATGCCATGATCCAAGGCGAACCCTTTATGTATCATGCGCATATCGGGTTTTATTTGAATATTGGGCTATTAGACCCGCTTGTGATTATCCAGCGTGCGGAAGCGGCGTATCATGCAGGCGATGCGCCCTTAAACGCAGTGGAGGGCTTCATCCGGCAGATCTTGGGCTGGCGTGAATATATCCGTGGTATTTATTGGTATCATATGCCTGATTATGCTGAGGCCAATTTCCTAGACGCTACCCGCCCCCTTCCCGCCTTTTTCTGGACAGCGGATACAAAGATGAATTGCCTGGCGCAATCTATCGACCAGACAAAGAAATTTGCCTATGCCCATCATATTCAACGTTTGATGGTCATTGGTAATTTTGCGCTTCTTGCTGGACTTCACCCGCATGAGGTCAATGAATGGTTCCATATCGTCTATGCTGATGCTTTTGAATGGGTAGAGATGCCAAATGTCACTGGCATGGTGCTATTCGCTGATGGCGGCATTGTGGCAAGCAAACCCTATGCTGCAGGTGGCGCCTATATTGACCGCATGTCTGATTATTGCAAATCATGCGCCTATAAGGTGAAACAGAAAAATGGCCCTGATGCTTGCCCTTTCAATTATCTCTATTGGGATTTTCTGCTCCGTCATGAAGAGACCTTGCGCGGCAATCCGCGGCTAGGCATGATTTATCGCACAGCAGATAAGATGGATGATGAAAAACGCCATCTTATTCAGGCAGATGCCGCCCGCTTCTTCGAAGAATTAGCCACCATATAACGCAGAATTTTGCTAGGCGCTTTGCCACTTTATTGATAGACCATCTAGGGGATTAAGGGAACGCACGCCTATGACATTGAAAGCACATCCATTATTTGGGCTTGGCTTAGCCGGATTTGGGGCACTTACGCTGACACCAGATGCGCTTTTCATCCGCTTATCAGGCATGGGCGTGTGGGAAATGATGGTGTGGCGTGGTAGCCAGCTCGCTTTGGTCATGTATGCCCTTGTTCTCATCACAAGCTGGGATACGAAAGCAGAGATTTTCAAAAAGACCTTCTCATGGCGCGGTCTTGGCGTCTCTTTATGTCAATTCACATCAAATGTGGCCTTTATTGTTGGCATTGCCCAAACCTCTGTCTCAGTTATTTTATTTGCGCTTGCTACCTCTCCTATCTTTGGGGCCTATTTCTCGCGCTTAATCTTACAAGAGCGCACACATTTATCCACCTGGCTTGCCACGGCGGCCACATTGATTGGTATCGCTATCACGGTAGCAGATGCCAGCCATGCGACCGCTGCGCCGGACGGCTCTGTGTTATTTGGTGCTATTTGTGGCTTGACTGCATCGGCGGCGATTGGCCTGAACTTTGTGCTCTTGCGCAAACATGATGATTTACCGGTGGCTGCTATTGTTGGCACAGGCTCTTTATGGTCAGCCTTGCTAGGCTTTGCGGTCATTGGCCCCTCAACCTTGCTAGATGGCAATTGGCTCATGATTTCTGTCTGTGGTCTGATCATTCTGCCAATATCATTTTTCTGCCTGACCTCAGCCTCACGCTATACAGCGGCGGCGAATATCGGTCTTTTGATGCTGCTAGAGACGATTTTGGGGCCGATATGGGTGTGGCTTGGTGTTGGTGAAGCCCCAACAACACAAATGGTATTTGGCGGCGCCATTGTCGTGATCACGCTTGCGCTCTATGTGGGCTATAGCGCGATGACTGCCAAACGAGAAGCCTAGAAGGCGTATTCGTCGCCCGTCTCTGCCCATGGTTTATATTTTTCCATGACAGATAGGAAAAGCGGACTGTCTAAAAACTGGTGAAGATGCGCCTGTAAATGGGGCCAATCTTGTGCATCAAACCAGGTGGGATCAGCAATACGGAACTGCCGAATAAAAGGCAAGGTCGCAAAATCAAGAAGCCCTATCCTATCACCAGATAGTGCGGGCTGATTTTGTAGTCTGTCATTCCATTTTGCGAGGAATGCAGCGCCCTTTGTCCGATGTTCTGTCTCATCAACATCGTCATATCTTGTGGCATATTTATAGCGGTCAAGATGATGCTTAAACTGATGATCTAAAACATCTAGTTCTGCTTCAACAAAGCTGGTGTCGGTGTGATAGATATCAAGCCAGCCTTGCGGGTCATTAACTCCCAAAACATGGAACATCACATCTAAAGATTCATCAATGACACGCCCCTCCGGCAATACCAAGACAGGCACAGTGCCTTTGACCGAGGCGGCTAGGAACGGGGCTGGTTTGTCACGCAATACAATTTCGCGCAACCTAACCGAAAAACCACTGGCTTTAATGGCAAGGCGTGCCCGCATCGCATAGGGGCATCTGCGAAAACTCCACAAAATCGCTGGGTTGCTCATGATTTTGACAGATGCTCCTGTATCTCAAAATGAGGGCCGTCAATTGAAAAGGCTGAGGCAAAACCTGTGACCAAAACGCCTGATTGCGGTGTGATACGAAACATATGAAAATCTGTAAAGTCTCTGATCAACCCCATCACGGGCCCTGTTGCCTCTGCCAGCTTGTCACAATAAGGGCCAAATTCATCATCATCTCTGGCGATCACCTCGAGCTTTATATCAAACCGCATTCGCACACGGGCCCAGATATTCTGTGATAGGCTCTCATCAGCCACAAGCATCGCTCGTGCCTCATGGCCAGCAAGCAAAGCGCGCACAGCGGCTGATAAATGGCTTGTATAGATGATAAATTCACCAGATGTGAGACGGGCAAAGGGCGAAATATGCAGATCAGGCCCGCCCCCATCTTCATCCTTCAACATCACAGATAAGGTGAGAGTCCGCGCGCCCTCTAATAAGGCTTGTTTGGCCGTTTCTGCTTTTTTTACATCACTCATCATGGCCCTCATTGCCAACTATCCGTCTTATCTACTAAACTATAGAAGGACGGCAGATAAAGGAAAGAGCTGATGCTTACCATTGACATATATTCGGATATCATCTGCCCCTGGTGTTATATTGGCAAAAAACGCCTTGAGGCTGCGCTTGCACAGCGTCCAGACTTGGAGGTATCAATCAATTGGCGCGCCTTTTTACTGAACCCGTCCATGCCGCGCGATGGCATGGACCGCCAACAATATCTACGTCAGAAATTTGGCGAGGCTGCTTTTGCCGTTTATGACAGAATTGCCCAAGCTGGCACTGAGGCTGGCATTTCGTTTCAGTTCAACGCCATTCAAAAAACCCCAGAAACATCAGCTATCCACACACTTTTAATTGCAGCAGGCCAGGATAGTTTTTCCCTGTCAGAGCGCTTTTTCCAAGCCTATTTCCTAAAGGGTGAGGATATTAGCGACCCTGAAACGCAATCACGTCTTATTCAAGAAGAAGGCTGCCAGATGCGTTATACAAAAGAGGCCCTTTCCCAAGCTGCTACACAGATAAATGATGATTTAGCTTTTGGGCGGGAATTAGGGATTGATGGCGTGCCCTTCTTTGTGTTCAACAAACAATTTTCGCTCGCAGGCGCGCATCCTGAACATGTGTTGTTATCCGTGATTGATGCTGCCATTGCTGCTTAGGGACTAGGCCGCCTCGTCTTGCGCCATTGCTGCGAGTTCGGCTAGCAACACCCGCACCTGCTTGGCACGGCCATTCACATTGCGCAAATCCCGCATCACCACCAATTTGTGATCGCCTTTCAACTGAACTTGGCCTTTTTGTAGAGAGATCCAATGGACTAATTTCTGCGGATTGGCAAAGTAGTTATCTTTGAAAATCACAGAAAAGCCTTTATCACCTGCATCGATTTTCAACACATTTGCTTGTCTGCATAATTGTTTTAAATCAATAAGTTGGAGAAGGTTGCTTACAGATTCTGGAATCGCACCAAACCGGTCAACCAGCTCTGCTGACATCTGGTT
>WTJA01000070.1:0-5201 GCA_011524995.1 Alphaproteobacteria bacterium
CATCCTATCGCATCTTTGATGCGCATGGGTCATTTGGCGGGCTGACAGGGGGTGCAACATATGTTGGCGCGTGGGGCATCTGGCTATTTGCCTTATAGCCTAGGGTCTGCCGCAATTTTAGCGGCGGTACGTGTCCTTGCGGCTGGCGAGACATATATCCCTGTTGAAATGATGGCCCAGTCTGAGACGATGCGAGATAAGGTCCCAAATTATCTCACCAGACGAGAGCGTGATGTCTTGAATGGCTTGCTCGCAGGGCAATCAAATAAAGAGATCGCCCGTATTCATAATTTGAGTGAAGTGACAATTAAACATCATCTAAAATCATTGCGATCGAAATTAGGGGCACGTAATCGAACGCATGCGGTCTGTCGTGCGATTGAGCTTGGTATCGCAGATGACGACACAGCTTTTGCGTAAAACAAAAACGCCCCTTACGAGTTCGCAAGGGGCGTTTTTTTTATGGATGAGGTCAGGCCTCTAGCGGTTGCGGCGATTATCAATCAGATCATCAACAACAGACGGGTCTGCCAATGTTGAGGTATCGCCTAATTCGCTATGTTCATTCGCGGCAATTTTGCGCAAGATACGGCGCATGATTTTGCCAGAGCGTGTCTTTGGCAGGCCAGGAGCCCATTGCAACAAATCTGGTGTTGCGATAGGACCAATTTCCTTACGGACCCATTTCTTCAGCTCAGCTTCTAACTCATCAGTTGGTTCTTCACCGGCATTCAGCGTGACATAGGCATAGATGCCTTGGCCTTTAATATCATGCGGATATCCGACAACAGCGGCTTCTGCCACTTTGCTATGAGCCACAAGCGCTGATTCAACCTCAGCTGTTCCCATGCGGTGACCAGAGACATTGATCACATCATCCACACGGCCTGTGATCCAATAATAGCCATCGTCATCACGACGGGCGCCGTCACCTGTGAAATACCGGCCTTCAAATGTCGCAAAATACGTATCGATAAAGCGCTGGTGGTCACCATAGACTGACCGCATCTGGCCAGGCCATGACGCATTGATGCACAAGCTACCTTCTGCGGCCCCTTCGATAATCCCATTCTCATTATCAACCAAGACAGGCTGCACGCCAAAGAATGGCTTTGTCGCTGAGCCAGGCTTTGTGGCTGTGGCACCTGGTAGTGGTGTGATCAAAATACCGCCAGTTTCTGTCTGCCACCATGTGTCAACGATAGGGCAACGAGACTCGCCAACCACCTCATGATACCATTTCCAAGCTTCAGGGTTGATAGGCTCACCTACAGACCCGAGCAGGCGCAAGGAAGAGCGATCACAAGCTTTAACAGGGTCTGCGCCTTCACGCATCAGCGCGCGAATCGCTGTTGGTGCGGTATAGAAAATATTCACCTTATGCTTTTCAACAACTTGCCAGAAACGAGACACATCTGGATAGGTGGGGACACCTTCAAACATCAATGTTGTCGCGCCATTGGCTAGCGGGCCGTAAAGAATATAGCTGTGGCCTGTGACCCAGCCCACATCAGCTGTACACCAATAGACATCACCATCATGATAATCAAAGACATATTGATGCGTCATTGACGCATAGACCATATAGCCGCCAGTCGTATGAAGTACGCCCTTTGGCTTGCCTGTTGAACCTGATGTGTAGAGGATGAAAAGCGGGTCTTCAGCATTCATCTCTTCAGCAGGGCAATCTGATGATGCCGCAGCCATCGCTTCATGATACCAAACATCACGGCCGTCCTGCATTGTCACATTACCGCCAGTGCGCTGTACCACGATACAGCTTGTACAATCTGGGCAGCTTTCAAGCGCGATATCAGCATTGGCTTTCAAAGGCACAGCACGGCCACCGCGCACACCTTCATCAGCTGTGATAACAACGCTTGATTCACAATCTTGAATACGGCCAGCAAGTGCGTCTGGTGAGAAGCCACCAAAGACAACGGAATGGATAGCCCCGATACGAGCGCAGGCCAGCATGGCCACGGCAGCTTCTGGGATCATCGGCATATAGATAGTGACACGGTCACCTTTCTTCACACCGCGGCTTTTTAGAACATTTGAGAATTTGCACACTTCTTCATGAAGTTCTGCATAGCTGATATGTTTGGAATCTGCCGGGTCATCACCTTCCCAGATGATGGCGGTTTGAGAGCCTCTTGTTTCAAGATGGCGATCAAGGCAGTTCGCAGCGGCATTCAATGTGCCATCTTCATACCATTTAATGGAAACATCAGGCTTGTTGTAATTCACATTGCTGATTGTGGTGTAGGGTGTCATCCAATCGATGCGCTTGCCATGTTCTGCCCAAAAAGCATCTGGATCTGCCACTGACTGGGCATACATCTCTTCATATTTTGCTGCATCAATATGGGCGCGTGCTGCCATCTCTTCAGATGGTGCGAAAATTTCGTCTTGGCTCATAAAAAGCTCCCTCCCTAACCGTAATAGATATCCGATGTGCGTGATTTAGCACATGTCGATTTAATTTCAAAATGGCTCATCAGGTGGGGTTTGAGCCGCAGCCAGCAAATCTTCTGCTTCCTGCGCGGTGGATAATTCCAGAATTTGCTTAATCAGGTCAAGTGAAAAGCCAGCTCTGGCGAGCTTTGCCATTTGTTTTTGTTTCTCCTCAAACGTCACTTCCGGTCCGAAAGGCCCACATTTCTTTTTGCGCGCAAAGGTCAGGCCAGCGGCTAATTCGGGGTCTGTCCAGTCACTATTCTGAGTATGCAAGGCAGCGGTGCGTGTGTCTTCATCAATGCCCATTTGTTGTAATTTTTGTGACAGGCGCCGCCGAGAGACGCCGCTGAGCACAGCGCTATGTGCTTTTGCAGTGGCAAGCCGGCTATCATCGACATAGCCATAGTCACAACAAAGCGCGATAACATCTTCAATGGCGCGCGCAATCGCGGCCTCATCGGCATCACTCACCTCATCTTTGAGTAATTTGCGACGGGCAAATTGCCGTAATGTTTGACGTAATTTTTGTTGGCTAGCTTGATAGCGCCCCAAATAATGAAGCGCCTTATTCATCAGCCGTTTATGCGCTCGGCTCGTATTGCGTAATTCGGTTTCGCTTTGCATAAGCCAACATCTACCATAGGGCGCCATGAAGCTCTATCTGAAAAGTCAGATGAGAGACGCCATGACGCATAATTGGTATTAGCCATTTTGCATGCAATCCTATATGGTGTGGACAGAGAAAACGAGACAAACCGCAGTGATGAGGCGCATTGTGACGCAAAAGAATGAACATCTCTCCACAGGTATCTTAGCCGCTGATGACATCACAGCAGCGTTCGAGACAGGTGTGATTGCCGCAGACGCCCCACCGATCGCAGGCCAAATTCAACCTGCTAGCCTTGATTTGCGTCTTGGTACTAAGGCCTGGCGTGTGCAAACCTCTTTTTTGCCAGGCGCCTATGCGACCGTCGCAGATAAGCTTGAAAGCCTGGCGCTTCATGAAATTGACCTCAGCGAAGGGGCGGTTTTGGAGCGTGGCTGTGTCTATGTCGTAGAATTACAAGAAAAGCTGGCCTTGCCAGAGACGCTTTCAGCGATTGCGAACCCCAAAAGCTCCACCGGCCGTGTTGATGTATTCACACGGCTTATCACGGATGGCGCGATTGAATTTGAATCTGTGACAGCTGGCTATCACGGCCCGCTTTATGCCGAGATTTCACCGCGGACCTTCTCTGTGCTTGTTCGGCCTGGCACAAGATTATCACAATTGCGCTTACGGCGCGGGGCAGCCATTATCTCAGATGAGGCGCTCGCCACTTTGCAGCAAGACAGGCACCTTATCAGGCTCGCTGATGAGCAAAAAGGACAGGTGAATATCTCGCATGGGGTGGGCTTGTCGGTGAATTTCAAACCAGAAGATAGCTCTGGTCTGATTGGCTGGCGGGCGCGCAAACATGCGGGTCTGATTGATATGGATAAGCCAGCAAGCTTGCCTAAAACCGGATTTTGGGAACGCGTTACCACCGATGATCTCGTCGCTGGTGGCTTGGTATTAAACCCTGATGAATTTTATATTTTGGCTAGCCGTGAATATGTCTCAGTGCCGCCAGACCTCGCTGCTGAAATGAGTGCCTATGATACCAGAGCTGGTGAGTTTCGTGCGCATTATGCTGGCTTTTTTGATCCCGGGTTTGGCATTGGTGCCAAAGGCGCAGAACATACCAGAGCCGTACTAGAAGTGCGTTCACATGATGTGCCATTTTTGATTGAAGAGGATCAAATCGTCTGTCGTCTTGTCTATGAACATATGGCAACTGAGCCTGATTGGCTCTATGGCGCAGATGGGTCTGGTTCAAACTACCAAGCGCAATCTCTCAAACTCGCGAAATATTTTGTCTAATACCTACTAGGGTTCCCATCATGGGGAAGGAGTCTGTCATGGCATCACGTCAGTCATCATCAGAAGCACAACAAGCCGTCATGCCGACCTATGGTCGCGCTGAGCTGAGCTTTGTGCGTGGTGAAGGTGTGTGGCTTTATGATGCAGATGAGCGTGCCTATCTCGATATGGCAGCAGGCATCGCGGTGAATAACCTTGGTCACTGCCATCCCCATCTTGTGCAAGCGTTAACAGAACAGGCATCACGCCTCTGGCATGTCTCTAATCTTTATCGCATTCCTGGTCAGGAACAATTGGCGCTGCGCCTTGCCAAGGCTGCCAAGCTCGATCACGTCTTTTTCTGTAATTCAGGCGCTGAGGCGAATGAAGGCGCGGTGAAAATGGCGCGCCGCTATCATTATAAGCAAGGGGATACGAGCCGGGTGAAAATCCTGTGTGCTGGGGGCGCCTTTCATGGCCGGACGCTTGGCATGCTGGCTGCCACTGATAGACCTGTTTTCCGTGAGGGATTTGGCCCTATCCCGGCTGGGTTTGTGCATGCGCCGTTTGGCAATCTCAATCAGTTGCGTGATATGATGGGCCCTGATGTGGCTGCTATTTTTGTAGAACCCATTCAAGGAGAAGGAGGCGCGAATGCAGCGCCAGCTGGCTATCTTGAGGGGATCCGTGCGGCAGCTGATGAGTTTGGAGCATTGGTAATCGCTGATGAAATTCAAACGGGCATGGGGCGGTCTGGTCAATTATTTGCCTATCAAGCCTCTGCTATTCAACCTGATATTGTGGCGCTAGCTAAAGGGCTGGGCGGCGGCTTTCCCATCGGCGCTGTGATTGCACGCGG
>WTJA01000070.1:5301-61668 GCA_011524995.1 Alphaproteobacteria bacterium
GATGTGAACTTGGCCCTTCGTGAGGCTGGTTTATTGGCTGTGCCAGCGGCTGATAATGTGTTGCGTCTCTTGCCGCCATTGACCATCAGCGAAGATGAGTTGGCGAAGGCTATCACAATTTTACAATCTGTCTTTGCACGGCTATAATAGAGCCCCTGCCAGATCTCCCAAAAGGATATGAACTCATGCGCCATTTTTTGGATTTGAAAGATTTTGATAAAACCCAATTGCAAGCCATGCTTGATTATGGGCTAGAAATGCGCCGCGCCCTCAAAGCTGGGACAAGCCATGATACCCCTTTGGCGGGGCAGCATGTTGGGATGATTTTTGAAAAGCCCTCAACCAGAACGCGTGTGTCATTCGAGGTCGGGATTAGCCAGCTTGGCGGCACACCGATTGTGTTATCAGCCAATGATATGCAGCTGGGCCGTGGTGAGACAATCGCTGATACAGCGCGGGTCTTATCTGGTTATTTGGATGGTGTCATGATTCGCTGCCTCCAGCATGATACGTTAATGGCGCTCGCAGAGCATGCCAGCATGCCGGTGATCAATGGGCTGACCAATCGCTCGCATCCCTGTCAGGTGATGGCTGATATGATGACAATGATCGACTATCATGGTGGTCTGGACGGACAAGTTGTTACCTGGGCAGGTGACGGTAATAATGTCGCCGTCTCTTGGGTCGAAGCCGCAGCTATCATGGGATTTGAGCTCCGTCTTGCTTGCCCTGAAGGGTATGAACCACCGGCCGATATCATCGCCTGGGCGCGTCAAGCAGGGGCCAAAATCAGCCTGCATCAAGATTTAGCTGAGGCGGCAACACAAGCTGATGTGCTCGTGACAGATGTTTGGATCTCAATGGGGGATGAAGAAGGGACAAGATTGCAAGATCTCACCCCCTTCCAAGTCAATGATGCGGTGATGCAACAGGCGGCTCCAGATGCGATATTCATGCATTGTCTGCCTGCTATTCGTGAACAAGAAGTGACAAGCTCAGTGATTGAGGGGCCGCAATCAGCAGTGTGGGCAGAGGCTGAAAATCGCCTTCATGCGCAAAAAGCCATTTTGGCTTATTGCGCTGGCCAGGTGCTGTAACTCGTAAATTTCAAGACTGCGTGACGTGATAAGGGTCCAATGATGACAACAGATATGGTGCTCCCTTTCTATTTGACAGGGGATGAGGGGTCTCAGCCGAAAATTAGAGGGCGAATTGCCAGACTCCACACTCAAATGGACCAGATTATTGGCCGTCATGGCTATAGTGACGTGGTATCTGGGTTATGTGCGGAAACACTCGCACTGACGTCTGTGTTATCAAGCATGATGTCATTTGAAGGTGTCTTTACCGTTCAGGCCAAAGGCGATGGCGCGGTTCGTACGCTCATGGCTGATATGACGGATGAGGGCGCGATGCGCTGTTATGCGGCCTTTGATGAAGATGATGCGTTGCTGCAAGGCGCCTATCAAGGGCCGGCTCTTTTACCGCGACTATGCGGGTCTGGCTATATGGCCTTTACCGTTGATCATCAGGTCACCAATCGCCGCTATCAGGGGATTGTCGAATTGGACGGCCCGCATCTCGGTGATGCCGCAACGAGCTGGTATAATAGCTCTGAGCAGTTAAAAACCTTAATCATCACCATGGCAGAGAAAACATCATCTGGGTGGGTGTCATCTGCTTTGCTGTTGCAGCATATCGCAACAAGCGGCGGGAAAATGACAGATGATTTGTATGCCCAGCCAGAAGAGATGGATGAGGCTATGTCAGACCTATGGCATACGGCGATGACGTTATGCGGGTCCGTCAAATCAGAAGAATTGCTCGAACCATCGCTTGGTCTTGATACGATTATCTATCGCCTCTTCAATGCACTCGGGCCGCATGTCCAGCCTGCGAAGATGGTAACAGATAGCTGTCGTTGCTCTGATGACAAAGTGCGCGCGATGCTAGAGGGGCTATCAGCCACGCAACGGGCGGATGTGGCTGATGAGGCAGGCGGGCTAGCGGTGGCGTGTGAATTCTGTAAGACCGAGCGCTCATTCACGCTCTCTGACTTTGCCGCTGACTAGCTATTTTCCAAAATTGTAAATGATGATAGGCTCATGACATCATCATTTTGTGAAGGGATGACACGCCTCATGCGCCTTGTATCAACACTCTGTTTTGCGACCCTTTTAGGCATGTTATCAGCCTGCCAAACAACCCCTGTTGTCGAGCGGCTGGCCCGCTTTGATACGACGCAAGAGGCGCCTTTGGCTTTGAATGCCAGACGCCTTGAGATTACAGATAACTGGTTGATGCCTGTCGTGGCACCCTATGTGGAACATGAGCTTAGCCCAACCCCGTCACAATATCTGATTGATTGGGCGTCAGACGTATTACAGCCGCTAGGCGGGTCTGGTGAGATCATCCTCAATATTTCAGAAGCCAGTGTACAGCTTGAAGAATTACCACCGGCAGAAGGGCTGTTAAATAGCCTGAAAGATAATCAGGAAACACGGATCCGCGTGACATTTGAAGCACAATTACTATGGATTCAGCCAGTGGGGAATTACCAAGGCACGGCGCAGCTTGCGGCGAAAACAACACAAACCTTGCCTGAATCAGCGACACCGAAAGATTACGATATCGCTATCCAGAATAATCTCAATCGGGCCATTGCGCTGATTGATGAGCAAGCACGTGCCAAAATCGCAGAGATGGATGGCATCATTTTGCCATAGGGACAAAATCAAGGGCGTTGGTTAGCGGCGCCAGAAGCCCGGATGTAACATGACAAGGACGGTAAATAATTCTAATCGTCCGAGGAACATACCGACACACATCGCCCATTTTGCAAGCACTGGCAAATCACCAAAATGACCCGATGGGCCAATCATATCGCCAAGGCCAGGTCCGACATTTGAAATCGCTGTGGCAGCACCAGATAAAGCGGTATCAAAATCAAGGCCTGTCAGGCCAAGCACCGCGGCAAGCACCACAAAGCATAAGATATACAGATAAAAGAATCCCATCACGGCATCCATGACAGATTCATTCACAGGCCGTTTATTATAATAGGCCAAGGCGACCCCATGCGGGCGCAAAAGTCGTGAAATCTGGACCTTAATTGTCGAGGCTAGCACCTGTAGTCGGAAGATTTTCACCCCACATGTGGTGGAGCCCGCACAGCCGCCAATAAACATAGCGATTAACAAAATCGTAGTTGCAAAGCCGCCCCATACAGCAAAATTCGCTGTGCCATAGCCGGTGCCGGTGACAATCGAAATGGTGTTAAAGCTTGCCATGCGCAACGCATCTGCCGCGCCATAGCCTTGCTGAAATAGGTTAAAACTTACCAATGCGACAAGGCCTAACATGAGAGAGAGGAACCAACGCACTTGTGGATCATCAATCAAACGCTGCCAGCCGCCTCTTGTCATTGCCACATAATGCGCAAAGGGCAGCGAGCCAACGATCATCCCGCCAATAATAATCACTTCAATCAACCAGCTATCATAGGCGCCAATGGATAAGGTGCGCGTCGAATAGCCGCCTGTCGCGATGGTCGTCATCGCATGAGCCAGCGCATCAAACCCAGGCATGCCAGCTACGGCCAACATGAATGCCCAAAAGGCAGTAAGCGCGGTATAGGCGATAAAAATGCCGCCGGCTAATTGTGTGGCACGCGGGATCACCTTGTCAGCACTATCATAAGATTCTGTTTTAAAGAGCTGCATCCCGCCAACAGACAGCATCGGCAAAACCGCCATTGCCATCACAACAATCCCGATGCCACCAAGCCATTGCAGCAAAGCACGCCATAATAGGATGCCAGCAGAGGCTAATTCAATATGAGGCAGGATCGTAGAGCCCGTAGTTGTTACACCTGAGACAGATTCAAAAATGGCGTCTGAAATCGATAAATCCAAATCTGACAGAAATAGCGGAATCGCGCCAAATAGCCCAATCGATAGCCAGGCCCCATTTGTCAGCAAAAAGGCTTGCCTTAACCCAATATCCAATGTGGTTGATTCTTGATTGGCAATCCACAGCCCGACACCGATAAACCCGGTTACAAGCGCGGAAATGGCAAAGGACTGCCAATTATCTGAGCCTGTGACGATATCTGCTATCATCGGCAACAACATGGTCGCTGCCAATAATGTGAGCAAAATGCCAAGAATATTTAGAACAGGTGTAAATCGCATCTCATCACATATGATAGCTGTCGCCGCTATCACTCATAGCGTCAGGTGTCATATGTATAAAAGTGATAGGCCGGCTTGTCCAGCATTGCCCGCTTACGCGCTGCTATGATCCGGCTTTGCGAAACCCTATCTGATTTGGATCTGTTTGTAGAATCTATCACGCAAATCAGCATCATCTTGGAAGGCGCCAGTAAATTGCGTTGTGACCATAGAGACACAAGGGGACTTGACGCCTCTGGTTGACATGCATTGATGGGCAGCATCGATCATCACAGCCACACCACGAGGCTGCAAAGCTGTTTGGATACAATTTGCCACTTGCGCTGTCATGGTTTCTTGCGTCTGAAGGCGGTAGCCATAGCCATTTAACACACGCGCTAATTTGGAAATGCCAACCACACGGCGGTCAGGCAAATAGGCGATATGTGCCTTACCCGTGATAGGCACCATGTGATGTTCACAATGAGATTGCACGGTAATGTCACGCAGCATCACCATATCTTGATAGCCTTCGACCTCTTCAAACGTCTTAGCGAGGTGGTGATGGGGATCTTCTTGATAGCCTTTGAAAAATTCTTCGAAAGACCGCACAACACGCGCTGGTGTTTCACGCAAACCTTCTCTGTCAGGATTGTCACCTGCCCACCGCAATAGCACCTCAACGGCTGCCTCAGCTTCTTCACGAGTGGGGCGCGTTGTTAGCGTCGTTTCTTCAAGACTCTTTGGAATATCATAAGGTGTCATGGGAAGGTCCCTATCTGGGGTATTCGTCTCTTATCTCTACATCATACCAGCAAGCAGTTGCAAAGCCATTATCAGCATTCGCAGATTTGGTCCAGAGTTTACATCACATGCCGGCTGCTGCAAGATTGTTTCATATTAATCTTCTATAATCCCTTACGCACCACATTTAGCCCTAGATCATATTCTTAGACTGACTTACCTAGCCTGATGCGGGCCATTCAATGACAGGACCTGTGGCAAAGGCTTTATCATCTTCATGATGCGAGATTAGCAAAGCGGGAATATCATGAGCTTTGACCTGATCGGCTACAAATTGGCCAAATTGTTGACGCAGCGCAGGGTCAAGCGCTGCAAAGCTCTCATCCATCAAAAGGGCATCAGGGCGTGATAACATGGCGCGCATCATCGCCACTCTTGCCTTTTGCCCCCCTGAAAGTGAGGCTGGATCACGTTCGGAAAAATCTGATAGCCCTGCGATCATCAGGGCATGCTCGATTTGCTCTTGCCTGATGCGGCGCGATATCCCTTGGGGGAGGCCAAAACCGATATTATCGCCCACACTCATATGCGGAAATAAAAGCGCCTCTTGGAAGAGCAGGCCAATCTGCCTGTTTTCAACAGCGACGCCAGTGAGTGCGCGCCCCGCTAGCGAGATGTCGCCTGTCACCTTAAGGTGTGGGGATTGGGTGCCGGCAATGACGCTCAGAAGGGTTGATTTGCCGCATCCTGATGGGCCTTGCAAGACCGCAATCTCTCCCTTTTGGATGGTAAGAGAAAATGAACTTAGCAAGGGCGGCTGGTCGTCCCAGCCCATAGTGATGTCGTGAAGCGATAGCATAGCAATCCTATAAATTTATCACGCCAGAGGGGTGTCACCCTTTGTCCCAGCGATGCTATCGCCTTCTGTTAGAAAGACAATGACAAAATGAGGAGGGAGCCTGAATGAGGAGGGCGCTATCTGCCTTGTTAGGGGGGTTGTTTTTGGCCAATGGCAGCCCCATGAAAGAGGCCTTCTTCAGGCATGAGGCGGAAAAGTAACCCTGATTGAATGGCATCTGGACCAAAGAAATCACCCAATGCCTCGGCGCTATCATGGGAAAGGGGGGCGCCTTGATAGGAAAACTGACGCACCTCTGAGAGGATTAATCCGCGGCCACTATCTGGGGACTGCAAGGCAAGCGAGAGGGTAATTTCATCTGTGTGAAGGTGGAAAGATGCGCGCCCCGCCCCTTCATAAGACAGCGTGCCAGCTTTTTGGCCAGAGGTGGCATCACAGAACTGACAATGCCAAATCACATGCATGTCATAGTGAGCGATGGTGGGGGGTGGTGGGCTCGCCCGTCCCCATAGTAAAAAATGCCCTGGATCGCGCTGGTAAAAACTATCTTCGGCATCTGTTAATCCGATGCGATGAGCCAAATGGGCCAAGCCAGCATAGCGTGCGGTACCAGATGGCCAGAACAGGGTTGCCTCTGACAAGGGTGGTTGTTTGGAAAGGAAGCCATACAGGTCGTCCTCTTGGTCAAGCCAGGTAATGTCACCTGTATTGACATCTATGACATAGCTATGCGGCTCACCTTCCTCAAAGCTATCTAACTGACCAAAGATATAATCAAGCGGCGCCTCTGTGACCGTTGCGACGGCCGCTGGTGCCAGCGTGGGAGACGACCCACCGCTACCAGCACCAGAACAGGCTGATATCACGCTTGCCGCGAGTAATATCATCCCCCGCCCTAGCGATAAGGTCAGAAGAGGATAGCAGGGCACTTTCATAAAACAAGGAAACATATCAGGTCATCTTGCACTATCATGAAAGAGAGAGTGGCCTGTCTCTGATAGTGGGTCTAGTGACCTGTCAGCATTACCCTTTTTATTTTTGCTTGTTCAAAAGTGTGAATCAAGGCTAGGTAGAAAGCAGTTTCAGGCCGACCGCACTGCATGCGAAGAAAGGATTTTTGTCATGTCTCGCAAACATCTTACCGCTTTCAAACATCTTGTCACAGCTGTGGCAATGATGGGGTTTGCGCTATCCTCAGCCGCCGCCATGACAGATATTGCTGCGTTGGAAGAAGAGGCCAAAGGCCAAACGGTTTATTTTAACGCATGGGGCGGTGATGAAAAAATCAATGCCTATATCAGCTGGGCAGGCCAGCAGATGAAAGAGCGTTATGACGTGAGCGTGGATCATGTCAAATTAACAGATACCGCAGCGGCGGTCTCTCGTATCTTAGCAGAAAAAACAGCCGGCCGTGCCGATGACGGGTCGGTCGATTTGCTGTGGGTGAATGGTGAGAATTTTGCCGCCATGAAACGGGCAGGTCTTTTGCAAGATCATGATTGGGTAACAAGCCTGCCAAATTGGGCTTTGACAGACGCCACAGAATTACCTGCGATCGCCCTTGATTTTGCGGTGCCAACAGACGGACGGGAATCACCATGGGGCCGCGCGCAGCTCGTCTTTTTCTATGATAGCGCCTATGTCCAAACCCCGCCGCACGATGCCGCCTCGCTAAAAGACTATATCCTCTCCCATCCTGGGCGATTTACCTATCCGCAGCCGCCTGATTTCATGGGCCTCTCATTCCTCAAACAAATTCTAACAGAAGTGACCGCGATGCCAGAGGCGCTTTATCAGCCTGTTGAGGAAGCTGATTTTGAGGCGGTTACCGCACCACTTTGGGCCTATTTGGATGAGGTGACACCTGCGCTATGGCGTCGGGGGACAGCCTATCCGCAAAATTATCCAGCCCAACGTCAATTAGTGGCAGATGGTGAGGTTGATATTTATATTGCCTTTAATCCCGCAGATGCCTCCTCTGCTATTGCACAAGGTGACCTGCCTGATACGGTGCGCTCTTACATTCATCGTTCTGGCACAATTGCCAATGTGCATTTTCTGGCCATTCCGTTTAACAGCGGCTCATCAGCTGGGGCAAAATTACTAGCCAATCTCTTGCTTTCGCCAGAAGCGCAGCTTCGCAAAGCTGATCCTGCTATTTGGGGTGACCCCTCTGTGCTATCACAAGCCCGCCTAACAGCTGATATGCAGGCCCAATTTGCGGGTTTGCCAAAAGGTGTAGCGACATTGGGGCCAGCTGATTTGGCTAAAACATTACCAGAGCCGCATCCAAGTTGGGTCCCACGTTTAGAACAAGCCTGGCTTGCGCGTTACGGCGCCGCGCAATAATGAATGATGCCTCCCTTTTTGAGTAAAAGGAAAAGGGGGGCAATTCGCGCAAGCGCTATGATACGTTTTGGGTTTGTCACTTTTGGCTTATTGCTATTTGCCTTGCCTCTATTAGGGGGGATGGTAGGCGTTTTACTGCCGGCGTTTGGCTATTTTCCGCCGCTAGGATATGAGGGGATATCACTTCTACCAGCCGCGCTATTTTGGGCGCATCCTCATGCGCTCACAGCCTTATTTCAGTCTTTATATATCGGGCTGACAGCAACGGCTTTGTCAGTTGTCTTTGTCTTTTTATGTTTGGCGCTTGAGCAAGAACATCGCGCGGTTCACCATATGATGAAGCTTGTGCGTGTGATGCTTGGCCCGCTCATTGCGTTGCCACATTCCACCATTGCGATTGCTTTATTATTTCTGTTGGCGCCGTCTGGCTGGCTCGCGCGGCTTATCGCACCCGAAATAACGGGCTGGATGCGGCCGCCTGCTTTTGGATTTGTGCCTGACCAATCAGGGGGGGTGTTAATCCTCGGCTTGATGGCAAAAGAGATACCCTTTCTGTTATTTGTGGCATTAGCACAAAGCCAGTCTCTGCCGGTAAAGCGCCTTCTGACTTTGGGCCGCCTTCATGGCTATCATGGGGTAGCAAGCTGGCTATATCTCATTTGGCCGCAGCTCTATCCCCTCCTGCGATTGCCTCTTTTTGCCGTTCTGGCCTATGCGCTATCTGTGATTGATATGACCTTGATTTTAGGGCCCACCTTACCCCCGCCGCTTGCAGGCCTCATCTTACAAGGCTTTACCGATCCTGACCTGGCGGCGCGCCTCCCGGCCTCTTTTGCTGCCTTTTTGCAGCTCATCCTCATTATCGCAGGGATGATGATATGGGTGGGCGTGGCGAAGCTGTGCCGCCTCTGTTCTATCCTCTTGCGCCATCATCAATGGCGAATGCGATCTATCTCACTGGTCACGCTGCCGCCTCTTATGATTTTGGGTCTCAGCTTTGTTTTATTGGCGTTGGGGCTGATTGCTATTGGGTTATGGGCCTTTGCAAAATCATGGCCATTTTCTGCCAACTTGCCGCAAAGCTATGGGCTTCATCTGTGGCGTGATAGTGCCGAATGGGGGCTATTATTTGCACAAAGCTTTGTGATTGCTGTGGCGGCTAGCCTCTCTTCGATTGGCCTATCTATGCTCTGGTTAGAGGGGCGACACTGGCACAGGCGCTCTTTGTCAGTGATGACCTTGTTGCTGTTTATTCCGTTATTGGTGCCGCAAATCTCGCTCTTATTCGGCTTACAAGTGGCATTGAGCTATCTATATTTGGATGGCAAATTACTCACAGTGATCTGGCTCCATACGCTTTATTGTCTGCCTTATAGCTGGTTGGTGTTGGCGCCTGCTTTGGTGCATTTTGATAGACGCTATATTACGCTTGCGCGCAGCTTAGGGTCTGGGCCATGGCGTTGTTTTTGGCGGGTGAAGTTACCGATGATTGCGCCGTCATTGGCGTCTGCCTTTTCAATTGGCATTGCGGTGTCAGTCGCGCTTTATTTGCCAACGCTTTTTGCAGGGGCAGGACGCATTGATACGGTGACAACTGAGGCAGTAACGGCGGCAGCAAATGGCGCAAGAGGCGGTGCCGCGCGGGCAGCCCTCATGCAAATGGCGCTTCCTCTATTGGGTTTTCTGGCGGTCTCTTTCTTTCTACGGTGGCAGCAAGCGCCTAAAAAACAGGCATAAGCGGGCTGTCACATTGGTCTTTGATTTGGACTTGCCAAATAATATGACCTTGATGTATACCATCGCCAACTTCGGCAGACGATAAATGGTATCCAACCACGCCGACGGTTTGCCAACCCCTCACTTCGGTGACAGAGGTTCACGAATTAAAGTAACAAGCGCTACACTCTCATCATACCATCCCGCAGCTTAAAGCTGGTGAGGTTTGTAATGAGATAGATAGCCGCATGATTAGGAGATAGACCACATGGCACAGCACTCGCTTTCAGCTAAGAAAATCGCAATCATGGTATCAGCTGGCTTTGATGAAGCCCAATTCATCGACATCCAGAAATCAATGATGGCAAATAATGGATGGCTAAAAGTGGTGGCAAATAAGCCTGGTCTCGTGAATGGCGCACGTGATGGCATGCTAGGCATGGCTTATCCTGTTGATGCAACCATCGCGGAAACGCTTGCGATCGATTATGATGGTTTGGTCATCCCTGGCGGCGAAAAGCATATCGCCACCTTGTCAGAAGAGCCGCATGCCTTGCGCATCTTGCGCGCTTTCCTGCGTGAATCAATGCCAGTTCTTTTGATTGAAGAAGCGGCCACAATGCTCGATCATATCGAATCAGATGTGACATCGTCTGATTTTGATGCGTCGCAAGCTATTGATTGTCAGGCATCAATTGCGCGCGCGCAAAAAGATGCTTCAATGACAACATCTCTTGCAGCCTTGGCAGAAATCATGCATAGCCAAGAAGAAGAGCAAGCCGCTTAACTTGTCTTATCTCTCTTAGGGATAAGGTCACAATATAACCTAAAGGTGGGGGTAATCACATGACAGATAAATTAGCCTCACCTTGCATCAGCATTTGCCAGATTAATCCTACTAATGGTGAATGTGTCGGCTGTTATCGGACGAGATCTGAGATTGCCCGCTGGTCTGCGATGACCCCTGATGAACAAAAAACACTATTATCAGAGCTTGGCCAGCGCCGCACTGCGGCAACTGGCATTACAAGACGCCAAACCAGACGACGGTCTGCCTAACATCACAAAAGGAGCTTTCTCATGACCAGCCTTTCCACTCTTCTTAACGAAAAAGGCTGTGTTCTCGCAGATGGCGCGCTTGGCACAAATCTCTTTGCTAAAGGGCTTGAAACAGGTGATGCGCCGGAATTATGGAATTGCGACCAGCCTGATAAAATCTCTGAATTACTGCATGAATTCATCGAGGCAGGGGCTGATATTCTCCTGACAAATAGCTTTGGCGCTAATCGGTTTCGCCTCGCCTTACATCAGGCAGATAGCCGTGTTGCAGAATTAAACGCTGCGGCAGTGCGTTTGGCAAAAAAGGCTGCAGCAACAAGTGACCGCACCATTTTGGTCGCTGGAGATATCGGGCCAACTGGCGAATTATTCGCCCCGCTAGGCGCCTTAACAAAAGATGATGCTGTCGCTGCCTTCACGGAACAAGCGACTGCTTTGGCAGAGACAGGGGCGGATCTGTTATGGATTGAGACCATGTCATCTTTAGAAGAGGTCGAAGCCGCCATCATTGCGGCAAAAAGCACAGGCTTGCCAGTTGTGACAACGATGACCTTTGATACAGCAGGGCGCACCATGATGGGTATTACCCCAGCTGATTTTGTGGCCCATACCGCTACGCTAGAGGTAGATGCTGTGGGTGCCAATTGCGGCATTGGTCCAGCGGAATTGCTAGATTCTATCCTTCTGATGGCTGAGACTGAGACAAGCCAAATTCTCATCGCCAAGGGTAATTGCGGCATCCCATCTTATGTCGAAGGGGAAATTCATTATCACGGCACGCCTGAATTAATGGCGGATTATGCGTTATGTGCCCGCGCGGCAGGTGCCCGGATTATTGGGGGATGTTGCGGGACAACACCGGCACATCTAGCGGCGATGCGAGAGGCCCTTGATACGCATGATGCGACGCAAGTCATGGACAGGGATATGATCGAAGCAAAGATTGGCAAAGGCTGGGCGAACCTGCCTGATAATGCTGCTGATAGCCCGCCAAAAAGAGCGCGCTCACGGCGCCGGTCACGCAGCGAATAATACTGTTGAAATCATAGTCTAAAATAGCTGTGCTATCATCAATTTAAGGCCCAGAAAAACCGCGCTTGCGCTTTATCTGATTTGATGCATACTGCGCGGCAGAACTATCAGGCTGTCTCTTGCGATGAACAGCCCTTTAAAATAAGTGGTGTGGCAGCGATGCCAACAACGAAATGAGGCACAGCAATGACACGCTATCGTACCCATAATTGTAATGAATTGACCAAAGACCATGTTGGCCAGACCGTAAAGCTCGCGGGATGGGTTCATCGTAAGCGTGACCATGGTGGTCTTGTCTTTATCGATTTGCGGGATCACTTCGGTCTAACACAATTGGTGATTGATACCGATGATGCCTCTTTCGCGGATGTTGAAGCCGTGCGGACTGAATCTGTGATTTCTATCGAAGGCCGCGTCAAAGAGCGCACCGCAGAGACAGTAAATGACAAATTGCCGACCGGCGCGATTGAGGTGGCTATTCTGTCATTTGAGCTATTATCAGCTGCAGATACTTTGCCGCTTCAGGTTAATTCTGAAGAAGATTCTGGCGAAGAGACACGCTTGCGCTATCGTTATCTTGATCTGCGCCGCGCCCGTCCTCATGCCAATATTCTATTGCGCTCGCAAATTATTCAATCGATCCGCAACCGGATGGTCTCACAAGGCTTTACCGAATTTCAAACACCAATTTTGACAGCCTCATCACCAGAAGGCGCGCGTGACTTCCTCGTGCCTGCACGGATGCATCCTGGTAAATTCTATGCCTTGCCGCAGGCGCCTCAGCAGTTCAAACAGCTGATCATGGTATCTGGTTTCGATAAATATTTCCAGATTGCACCATGCTTCAGAGATGAGGATAGCCGTGCGGACAGATCACCTGGTGAGTTCTACCAGCTTGATTTGGAAATGAGCTTTGTCGAACAGCAAGATGTGTTTGATGCGGTTGAGCCTGTTATTCGCGGCGTGTTTGATGAATTTTCATCTCGCAAAGTCGAAGATGAGTTCCCGCATATCACCTATGCTGATGCGATGTTGAAATATGGCTCTGATAAGCCTGATTTGCGGATCCCCATCGAAATTGCCGATGTGACTGATATTTTCGCAGGTTCTGATTTTGCCATTTTTGCAAAAAATATTGAAAAAGGCGCCGTTGTACGCGCGGTACCAGGTCCGAAATGTGGGTCACGCTCTGTTGCTGACCGCATGAATAGCTGGGCCCAAGGTGAAGGCGCGCCAGGAATGGGTTATATCATTTGGGGTGAAGATGGCGAAGCCAGAGGCCCGATTGCCAAAGCGCTCGGTGCTGAGAAGACACAAAGCATGAAAGATCGCCTTGGTCTATCAGATGGCGATGCCGCCTTCTTTGCCTGTGCCAAAGAATCAGACGCAGCCTCATTAGCCGGTAAAGCCCGTCTTCGCCTCGGCCATGAATATGGTTTGATGGATGAGGATATCTTCAAATTCTGTTGGATTGTTGATTTCCCAATGTATGAGTTGGATGAGACCACAGGTAAGGTTGAATTCTCGCATAACCCATTCTCTATGCCACAAGGCGGCCTAGAAGCGCTTGAGACACAAGATCCGCTAACCATCAAAGCATGGCAATATGATCTGGTATGTAACGGGATTGAGTTGTCATCAGGCGCCATTCGAAACCATTTGCCAGAGGTGATGTATAAAGCCTTTGAAATTGCTGGTTATGACAAATCAGTTGTGGATACAGAATTTGCTGGCATGATCTCTGCCTTCCGCTTTGGCGCCCCGCCACATGGTGGCATTGCCCCAGGTATCGACCGTATGGTGATGTTGATTGCTGATGAGCCAAATATCAGAGAGGTCATCCTCTTCCCGATGAATGGTAAGGCCGAAGATTTGATGATGAATGCGCCATCAGAGGTGTCTGATGCACAATTGGCTGAGTTACATATCCGCCGCGCACTGCCTGTCAAAAAAGCATCTGAGTAAGCGGACAAAAATATAGCAAGCCAGCAAACAAGCTGGCTTGCCGTCTATAGACAGTCATTATATTTAAGACGCCTTTGGCTGGCTTAGCCCATGCGCAACCCATAAACACGCGCCAAGCAAGAGCACTGCGCCTAATTGGTGCGCGGCACCCATCCAAACAGGCACGCCATGCAATAATGTCATAATGCCAAGCAAGAATTGGCAAATCACAATCCCGCCCATAATGTGACCGCGAAGCGCGATGGCAGGCTGCGCCTTGGCGCGGCGCCATAATGTAGCAACCCCTATTACGGCTAATAAGGCAATCCATCGATGATGGAATTGCGCGGAGGCTGGATTTTCAAAGGGGTCAGACGCGCCTGCCTCACCATATTCCACGGGCACAAAGCCATCTCCCATAAGAGGGTATTCATTATATAAGAGGCCAGCATCCATACCAGCCACAAAAGCGCCTGCAATGATGGTGATAGCCACAAGGCCAATCACGCCCAGAACATGGCCAGAGGGGCGTGCCACTTTGCCGTAAAATAATCCAAAGCTTGTCCATAGCAGCATCGCATAAATCAACAGCGCCATGCTCAGATGTGTGGCGAGGCGATATTGTGAGACAGCTGGGTTATCAACAAGGCCTGACTTTACCATCCACCAGCCAACAGCGCCTTGAAAGCCGCCAAAGGCCAATAGCACAAGAAAGAGCGGGCCATAGCCTTGCGGAATCTGGCGCCTAATCGCGAAATAGATCAGAGGGAGCGCAAAGGCTAATCCTAAGAAGCGTCCCCAAAGGCGATGGAAATACTCCCAGAAGAAAATAAGCTTAAACTCACCAAGGCTCATGCCATAATTAATATCATTATATTCTGGTGATTGCTGATAGAGCGTAAAGACACGCATCCATTCCTCTTGTGATAAGGGGGGTAATGTGCCCATCAAGGGGCGCCATTCAACCATGGATAGGCCAGACCCTGTTAGCCTTGTAATGCCGCCAATGAGAACCATCAACGCAACCAGGACAGCCATGGTGAATAACCAATAGGCAACCGCTTTATGCGATGTTTGATAAGGCGGGGTCATACTATTTTGCATCATCTCTCACACTCACTCATGTCACAGGAGATTATCGCTCAGTCTTGGCTCTGCTGATAGCATGGTGGGGGCGGGAAGGAAAAGAGACAAGCCGTCGCAGGGGTCATGTTTTTCGTCAGTTTGAAAATTTTCAGAATTTTTTTTCATCGCTTCCTTGACAGGGGCTGGCGCGATGACCACCTATCCTACATAGCTGTGGGGTAGGCAGGTATCAGGGCATCCTGACATGACCACCATCTCACATAAGAATAAAGGGTAGGTGAGGTAACAGTCCTCATTCTTTTGTCAAACGGAAATGGAGATTGAAGCATGAAATTCAGGCCGCTTCACGACCGCGTTGTTGTTCAGCGCACAGAATCTGAAGAAAAGACAGCTGGCGGGATCATCATCCCAGATACAGCCAAAGAAAAGCCGATGCAGGGCACAGTGATTGCAGTTGGCGCCGGCGCACGCGATGAGCAAGGCAAAGTCCATGCTCTTGACGTGAAAGAAGGCGACACAGTGCTTTTCGGTAAATGGTCAGGCACAGAAGTTAAGCTTGATGGCACTGACTATCTGATCATGAAAGAATCAGACATTATGGGTATCGTCGAGTAAGACACCCTTTGTCCCTTTTCTACCTCATCTCTCAATGATGTGCAGATGATGAGTGTGCAATAACCTAAAGTATAAGGAAGTTTAAAATGGCTCCTAAAGACGTAAAATTTGGCTCAGACGCCAGAACCAGAATGCTAGAAGGCGTTGATATTCTCGCCAACGCTGTAAAAGTGACATTGGGCCCAAAGGGTCGTAACGTTGTTCTCGAAAAGTCATTTGGCTCACCACGTATCACAAAAGATGGTGTGACAGTTGCCAAAGATATCGAGTTAAAAGATAAGTTCCAAAATATGGGTGCCCAGATGGTGCGTGAAGTCGCATCAAAGGCCAATGACACAGCTGGTGATGGTACAACATCAGCCACAGTTTTGGCACAAGCGATTGCCCAAGAAGGTTCAAAAGCTGTTGCAGCTGGCATGAACCCAATGGATCTGAAGCGCGGCATCGACATGGCTGTTGAAGCTGTTGTGGCCTCTTTGGAAGCACAGTCAAAGAAAATCACAACATCTGATGAAGTGGCGCAAGTTGGTACAATCTCAGCCAATGGCGAAAGCGAAATTGGCGGCATGATTGCCGAAGCTATGGAACGCGTTGGTAATGAAGGCGTTATCACAGTTGAAGAAGCCAAAAGCCTCGACACTGAGCTAGACGTTGTTGAAGGTATGCAGTTCGACCGTGGTTACCTTTCACCATATTTCGTCACAGATGGCGAAAAGATGCGTGCGACATTGGAAGATCCATATATCCTATTGCACGAAAAGAAGCTAACAAGCTTGCAAGACATGCTTCCTATCTTGGAAAAAGTTGTCCAGTCAGGTCGTCCGCTTTTGATCATTGCTGAAGATATCGAAGGCGAAGCCTTGGCAACTTTGGTTGTGAACCGTCTACGTGGTGGTTTGAAAGTGGCAGCTGTGAAGGCACCAGGTTTTGGTGACCGTCGTAAAGCCATGCTCGAAGATATCGCCATCCTCACAAATGGTGTTGTGGTATCAGAAGAAGTGGGCATCAAGCTTGATTCAGTGACACTAGACATGCTTGGCACAGCAAAGCGCGTTGAAATCACAAAAGAAGAAACAACAATTGTTGACGGCGCTGGTGACAAAGACGACATCAATGCACGTTGCTCACAAATCCGCGCACAGGCTGAAGAAACATCATCAGACTATGACCGTGAGAAGTTGCAAGAGCGTCTTGCTAAGCTTGCTGGCGGTGTAGCTGTTATCCGTGTTGGCGGTGCTACAGAAGTAGAAGTGAAAGAACGCAAAGACCGCGTGGATGATGCGATGCATGCCACACGTGCAGCGGTTCAAGAAGGCATCGTCCCAGGTGGTGGTGTCGCGCTTGTGAAAGCAATCCCATCTCTTGACGCATTGAAGCCTGAAAATGGTGACCAAGAAGTTGGTATCAACATTGTTCGTCGTGCGATGCAAGCGCCTGCGCGCCAGATCGCAAACAATGCTGGTGCTGACGGTGCTGTTATCGTTGGTAAGTTGCTTGAAAATACAGACGCCACATTTGGTTACAACGCACAGTCAGGTGAGTTCACAGACCTCATCAAAGCTGGTGTGATTGACCCAGCGAAGGTGGTTCGTTCATCATTGCAAAATGCCGCTTCAGTTGCTGGTCTATTGATCACAACAGAAGCCATGGTTGCTGAAAAAGATGAGCCTAAGCCAGCTGCTGGCGCACCTGATATGGGTGGCATGGGCGGTATGGGTGGCATGGGCTTCTAAGCTCATCCCCTCATATAGAAGGAATAAGAAGGGCGCTTTCGGGCGCCCTTTTTTTAGGGATGGGGATCTTGCTCAGCCAGGAAGGCCTTCACCCCCGCAATGGCCTCAGCCAATCCCACGCGTTCAATAGCAATATCAGGCGGGAAAGCTGTCGTTAATCTTGTCGGAAGGCGGCTATCTAAGATAACAAAGACACCCTTATCATTCTGGCGTCTGATAAGGCGTCCAAAGGCTTGCCGTAATTTTAGGCGTGTGATGCGGTCAGTCCAGGCTTCGCGTCCCTGCCAGTCAGCGCGCGCTTTGAATAGCATATCTGGCCGCGGCCATGGCACCCTATCATAGACCATGAGGCGCAAGGCATCGCCCGGCACATCAACCCCATCTCTGACAGCATCTGTGCCAAGCAAACAGGCATGGCGATCTTCACGGAAGAGCTGAATGAGCGTTGATAGATTCATACGGTCAATATGTTGCGCATAAAGAGGGAGTTGCTGGTCTGACAAGAGCGGCAGTAATAGCGGATGGACGGCCCGCAATCGTTGAATCGCGGTAAATAGACCAAGCCCTCCACCGCCAGCGGCCCCAAATAAAGCAGCCATCGCCGCCGCGGTTGCCGCAGGCCTGTCACGTGCCACATCAGTCACAACATATAATTTGGTCGCGCTCTGATAGTCAAAAGGCGAGGGATGGTATGACATCAAAGCAGGATGGGAGAGGTGGCTGGCCCCGCTAACTAATTTGGCACTATGCCAATTCAAAGGCGGGAGGGCTGCGGCATCTTGGTCTGGCTCATCTTTCGTGACCTCTTGCCTATCGGCGAGTGTCGCAGAGGTCACAGCAACGCCATGAGCGGTCTCTAACACCTCTTTCGCAAAGGGCAAGGTGGGATCAAGATAATGACGATGCAAGCCGACATCAACATCAAGCCCATCTCGTCTATCAAGCTGGGCCCAATCTATGAAATCATCACGCCCCGCAGATGGCAGATCACGCAGCATCACAAGCCAAGCAGCCAAGGGGCCGCTGGCACGACGTTCAAGTGCGCGTGAAGCCCCTTCTAATCGCGCTCTTGTCTGACTATCAAGGCTATCGGCTTCATCATCTAGTATCTTCAACAAAAGCCGCGCTAACACACCAAGCGGGGTAACAAGCTGTTCAAGTGCGGTGGCAAATTTTGCCCCCGCTTCGATAAGGGTATCTGAAACAGGGCTAAGAGAGACCTGCACATCAAAGGGGCTTTGGATGTCAGCTGCGCGGTGATAAATCTCGCGCCGCAATTGAAAGAAAAAGGCCTCACCTGCACCCAGCGCATTATTTTCAGACAGGCGTTTCCGCCAGCCATCACTTGGCAGGCATCTCGCAGCTTCGCTGGCATCTTCAAGCGCGCGGAGCCCGTCTTCTGAGCCTGCAATTAGCTCTTCCAGCCTTTTGCGCAAGCCTCGTGCGCGGCCACGCCTGCCATCTTCTGCGCCTCTTACCCAGCGTCGTAATTCAGCGCCTTCCATGGCTGATAAAATCGCTGAAAAAGCAGAATCAGCGGCATCAAAGACATGATGTCCCTCATCAAAAATCAAACGCGTTGGACGGCTTGGATCAGCGGTATCACCTAAGGCTGCTTGCACCATCACAAGCGCATGATTGGCAATGACGATATCCGCTTGGCGGGCCCCACGAATGGATTTTTCAACAAAGCATTTCTGATAATGAAGACAGGCAGAATGGATGCATTCCCCGCGTCTATCTGAGAGGCCTGTTGTCACGCGTGGCCCCATCAGGTCAACCAGCCATGCGGGGAAGCTGGCGCCGGTGAGGTCACCATCTGGGGTGGCGCTTATCCATCGTGCCATCAAGCCAAGTGCGGGGGCAAGACGCGGTGCCCCTGGCATAGCAGAGAGCGCTTCTTCAAAATTCAGTAAACAGAGGTAATTTTCGCGGCCTTTGCGCACCACAACCTTATGCGCTTGGTCAGCGCCATAGAGGCGTGTCAGCTCTTCTGCAATTTGTTGCTGCAGGCTTTTAGTGTAGGTGGACACCCACACCGACCCTTTATTTTGATCCGCCCACAGGCTAGCGGGGGCTAAATAGCCCAATGTTTTGCCTGTGCCCGTGCCAGCCTCAGCCAGAACCATAACTGGATTTGTGTCTTCATCAGGGGTTGCAAACATCGCAGAGAGCGCCGCCGCATAATCAGATTGACTGGGCCTGATTTCGGCATGCGCGCCCAAGATATGTGCCAATTGTGACCGCGCAGCCTCTGGCATCACAGGTGCGAGGCCAGGTGCGGGGCGCGGCGGATAATCATCAATCTCGGCGAGCTCTTTAAAGATCATGGCCGCACGCCCATCAGGGGGGGCAGAAAGGGCTGGTGTGATACCACATTTTTGTAAAATGATCGGGGAAAAGGGCCAGCCTCCGCGCCCCATCATCTCTGCTAGTCGACCGAGGCGCAGCTTTTCCTCCTCTGGCATGTCATCAATATCATCTAACAGCGCAAAGGTGGCTTTGCCGATCACAAGGCTTTCATCTTCGCCATTACTAGGTTTGGGAAGGCCAAGGGCTTTGGCAAGACCTGCAGGGGTCGGCAGGCAAAAGCGGCCTGGCCTAATGAAGGCAAATAGCTCCATGACATCAAAGGCGCCTTCTAATTCAGCGCCTAGACGGCTTGCTGTCCATTTGGCATGGCAGATTAGGGGCGGATGCGCCACAGCACGCAGCGCGGCATCAGCTAGTGACATCTCCTCAATTTCCCCATCAGCGCTGATCACATAAGCGCTATTCACAAGCGGATAGAGAATATCGAGGGCATAGATATCGGATTGTGTCATGGGGGATATGGTTAACCATCGCGAGGAGACTGTTCTTATATCTATACTGTGGGAGAGGGGCTGCGCCTAGCCTTGATGCCAAAAGATATGAAAAGAACGCACAAGATTAGGTATCCTTTCCGCCTTGCGCGCGCAAAATAACTTGATTAAACCCCCTGCTTTGCCTAGGTTTCGCCTCAGATACTAGCTAGATAAGGACGCGATGAGATGAGCCAGTCATCATTTGATCCGGCACAAGCCGCATTCGCTGCTGATGCCAAAGCATGGCCCTTTGCAGAGGCCCGCAACGTCTTAAAACGTTTGTCGCAACAAAAAGATGATGACCCAAGCCGTCCGGTCCTATTTGAAACAGGATATGGCCCGTCTGGCCTGCCCCATATTGGGACATTTGGTGAGGTTGTGCGCACATCAATGGTGCGTAAAGCCTTTGAAGTATTAACAGGCCGTGCGACACGTTTGGTGTGTTTTTCCGATGATATGGATGGCTTCCGCAAGGTGCCTGACAATGTGCCTAATCAAGAGATGCTTGCCAATTATATCGACCAGCCGCTGACAAAGGTGCCTGATCCCTTTGGCGAACATAATAGCTTTGGTGAGCATAATAATGCACGTCTTTGCGCGTTCTTAGATAGTTTTGGTTTTGACTATGAGTTTATCAGCGCAACACAGCAATATCAGTCTGGTGCGCTTGATGACGCTTTGCTTCATATCCTTGCGCATCACGATAAGGTCCGAGATGTGATCCTGCCAACCTTAGGCGAAGAGCGTCGTAAAACCTATTCTCCCTTCTTGCCGCTTTGCCCTGATACAGGCCGTGTCTTGCAAGCCAAAGTCGTAGAGACAAAGCCACAAGAGGGCACGCTTATCTATGAAGACCCAGAAACAGGAGCGCATCGTGAGGTGCCTGTGACAGGTGGGGCGTGTAAATTACAGTGGAAATGTGATTGGGCGATGCGCTGGTATGCGCTTGGTGTTGATTATGAAATGTCTGGCAAGGATTTGATTGATTCTGTGACCTTATCCTCCAAGATTGTACGCGTGCTGGGTAAGGTGCCGCCAACATCATTCTCCTATGAGCTTTTCCTCGACCAGAATGGCGAGAAGATTTCAAAATCAAAAGGCAATGGCTTGTCGATTGAAGAATGGTTGCGCTATGGCAGCCCTGAATCATTGGCGTTGTTCATGTATGGTCAGCCAAAGCGTGCTAAGCGCCTCTATTTTGATTCTATCCCCAAAGCTGTGGATGAATATTACGCCCATCTTGGCAAAGCAGCCGCCCAAGAGCCAGCACAGCAATTTGAGAACCCTGCCTGGCATATTCACGAAGGGGACATACCGCAAGATGATTTGCCTGTCAGCTTCTCACTCCTATTGAATTTGGCGGCGGTCTGCCAAGCTGAAACAGCAGATGTGATCTGGAACTATGTGACAGATTATGCGCCAGAGGTCTCACAAGACAGCCACCCTCAGCTTGATAAGATGGTTCAATATGCGGTGAATTATTATCAAGATAGAGTGCGCCCACTTCTGCAACATCGTGCCGCAACTGCTGCGGAAAAAGCGACGCTCACCGCATTGCGTGCCGCCATTGCTGGCTTGCCTGAAGAGGCGGATGCTGAAACGATTCAATCCGCGGTTTATGCTGCTGGTAAAGAGGCCGGATATGAAAATCTGCGTGACTGGTTCAGCTGTCTCTATGAAACGATGCTAGGCCAATCACAAGGGCCACGTATGGGCGGCTTTTTCTCGCTCTATGGGCGGGAGAAAACCTTAGCACTATTTGATGATGTGCTCGCTGATAAGCTTGTCTCGCAATAGGATTTCATTGATATGGTATGGCGCCTTGCTTCTTATCTGACACAGACATTACCTGCCGAGGCAGCGCATAATGTGGCTGTCAAAGCACTGTCTTTGGGGCTGGGGCCGGCGCCCTCTGTGCCTTCGCTTCCTGTAAAAGTTGGGACGATGAGATGGCCTAACCCCTTAGGTCTAGCCGCTGGATTTGATAAGAACGCTGAGGCCTATCACGGCGCCCATAAATTGGGGTTTGGGGCGGTAGAAGTGGGCACGATCACACCGCTTGCCCAGCCAGGTAATCCGAAGCCACGTGTGTTTCGCCTGCCAGAAGATCAGGCGGTGATTAACCGCTATGGCTTTAATGGTAAAGGCATGGCCTATGCCGCAAAACAGCTAGCAAAGCGCCGGTCTGATATGATCTTAGGGGTCAATATTGGCGCTAATAAGCTGAGTGAGGATAAGGCACAAGATTATCATAAAACTGCGGCCTTTCTGGCGGGCTATGCTGATTATATCACGGTGAATATATCATCACCTAACACCCCTGGTTTGCGTGATCTGCAAGATGGCAAAGCATTGCAAGACACATTGGCAGCCACTTTTGCAGGGCTGGCAGAGGCGGCAGAAACAAAGCCTGTTTTTGTGAAGCTCGCACCAGATTTAACAGCAACCGCACTTGTCCAATCTATGGAAGCCGCTTTGCAATTTGATATTGCTGGTTTCATTTTAACCAACACGACCATTGCGCGCCCTGCCCATTTGCAAAGCCGCTATCAATCAGAACAAGGCGGCTTATCAGGTCGCCCGGTGAAAGCTTTCTCAGAGGCGTCATTAGCAACCGCTATGACATTTATCAAAGAGCAAAATGCTAGCTGTGATGTCATCGCTGTGGGCGGGATCGAAACCGGGCAAGATGTGCTTATGCGGCTGGCCTTAGGCGCATCTGCCACACAACTTTATTCAGCGCTCTCTTTGCAAGGGCCTGATTTGCCAGCGCGTATCCTAACCGATATTGCCGCATTTTGTGACCGTCATCATATCACCTCTCTCTCAGAGATTATCGGCACGGCCGCAACCATAGAAGAGGCTCGCGCCTTCGCCGCGCGTTAGGAAGCATCTTCCTCGCCGCCAATTGGCGGTGAATGGTCAAGGGCATGGGCAAGCTTTCGTAACACCCGATGATAACAGGCTTGGGCATGATGATGCGCGGCCTCTGCCAAAGGTAGGGCGGCCATCCCTTCTTGTGACTGTGGGCTAGGCGGCCCAAAATCATGGTAGGTTTGGCTAAGCGGCCAGCTTTTCGTCATTTCTTGATAATATAATAAGCAAAATAAGCGGATAGTTTGGGCAAAAGGCGCCGCCCCCTTATGCATATAGAGCTGGGTCAGCAGGCTTGGTAAATCACGCGCAATTTCAAAGGCAATATCCTCAAAAGCACGCCACACACATCGTTCCATCGCAAGGCTGGTGCGATGCGACTGCAAGGTGATATTGCGCTTTTCAATTTCAAAAAGATTATGCTCCATGATCCAAAAGGATAATCCAAAAGGGTAAATAAAGTCTTAACGCCAAGGATTTTTTTGAAAAAAATGAAAAAGAGGGGGCGTATCATCTCCTGAAGCGGTATCAGGAGAGGGCAAGATGACTTGAATCAGCTTGATTTTCCATTGGATATCGTCTACAAAGCCGAACATTCAAAAATTCCACGATTGGATAATAAGGAGCATGGCTATGGCCAAGCGTTGTCAAATTACAGGTAAGGGCGTGATGACAGGCAATAATGTCAGCCACGCAAATAACCGCACACGTCGCCGTTTTCTGCCAAATCTTCAGCAGACAAGCATGCAGTCAGAGATTCTAGGTCGCACCGTATCATTGCGTGTGACAACTAATGCGATTCGCACAGTTGAAAAGCATGGCGGTCTTGACGCATTTTTGATGCAGGCACGTAATTCAGAGCTAGCAGACGAAGCACGCGCATTGAAGCGTGAGATGCTTGCCGCACAATCTGCCTAAAGAGTGATAGCTTTCAGTGATAAGAAATGCCCCGCTTTTGCGGGGCTTTTTTTATGTCCAAAAAAGGTGGTGTCGTGATGGTGGCACGCTTGCAAACAGGCTAGCGCCGGCCGCCGCCGCGCTTATCTTCATCAAACATATCTGCTAGCTGTGACATCACAGCGCCGCCTAATTGATCAACATCTGTAATTGTCAGAGCGCGGCTATAATAGCGGTTCACATCATGCCCGATCCCAATGGCAAGCAATTCAACAGGGGAGCGGGTTTGAATATAGTCAATCATCAAGCGTAAATGCTTCTCAAGATAATTGCCGCTATTAGATGATAGGGTGGAATCATCAACAGGTGCCCCATCCGAGATCACCATCAAAATCCGGCGATCTTCATTGCGCCCTAACAGCCTGTCATGGGCCCAGGCTAGCGCCTCCCCATCAATATTTTCTTTCAAAATGCCTTCACGCAGCATAAGGCCAAGTGATTTGCGGGCACGGCGCCACGGCGTATCAGCGCCCTTATAGATGATATGGCGCAAATCATTTAGCCGGCCTGGCTTTTCTGGCTTGCCGGCAACTTGCCAGGCTTCTCGTGATTGTCCGCCTTTCCAAGCCTTTGTTGTAAAGCCCAGAATTTCAACTTTAACGCCGCATCTCTCTAATGTGCGCGCTAAAATATCCGCTGTTACAGCCGCAATGGTAATGGGCCGGCCGCGCATAGAGCCTGAATTATCAAGAAGTATTGTCACCACCGTGTCACGGAATTTCATATCCTGTTCTTGCTTATAGGATAAGGGCGATAGGGGTTGTGAGACCACGCGATGCAACTTGCCCGCATCAAGGATCCCTTCTTCTAGGTCAAAATCCCACGACCGGTTTTGATAGGCCAATAATTTTCGTTGCAAACGGTTGGCTAATTTCCCGATGACGGCATGCAGATTATCTAAATGCCTGTCGAGCATATCACGCAAGCGATCTAATTCTTCGGCATCACAGAGCTCTGCAGCATCAATCACTTCGTCATACGCATTTGTGAAGACCTGATAGGATTCGGCTATGGTATCACCCGGCGGGCGCTGTCCTTGTGGGTCGCCGCCGGGGGATTCGCCATCTGCCATCCCATCCATATCTGGTTCGCCATCCATCTCAGAGCCATCTTCAGATGACATCGCGGCCGCATCACCATCTTGGTCTAATGATTGGCTATCTTCGGCATCTGACTCATCTTCGCCAGTGGCGCTTTCCGCATTATCATCCGGCTGCTCATCGCTGTCTTCAGGGTTGTCTTGACCCTGATTCTCTTCATCAGTCTCATCACCATCTGAATCAGAGGCGTCCCCTAAATCTGTTTCCAACGCCCCAATGAGTTGGCGCGCTAACTTGGCATAGGCGGCTTGGTCGGTTTCACTACCTTTGATTTGCTCTAACAAATCACCAGCCCGTGCTGTAATCCAGGGGCGCCATAATTCCATCGCCATCGCTGTTGTGGCTGGTGGCTTATCACCTGTTAACACTTCACGCAATGTGAGGCGCACCGCTTCGGCAAGGGCGCTATCATCGCCAGAATCAGGGCTGCCAATCGTGCGCCCTTGATATTGCATATTGAGCTTTTCGGTTAGGTTCTGGCGTACACCTTCCATTTGGTTCGCGCCAATAGCCTCAATGCGGGCTTGTTCAGCCGCTTCAAAGATTGCCTTTGCCCCGGCCAGTTGCGGGCAATGTTTGCCATGCATCATCTCATTGTGATGGGCAAGCCACAAGCCAGCTGAATCACTCGCGCCGCGCAATTTGCTCATGGATTGGCTAAGCCCTTCACGTGCTAATGACGGCAGTCTTACCTCTTGTTCGCCAACATGCGTGTCATGGCCGGCATAGCGCACCTGCACCTGCTTCCCGCCAGCGAGGGCTCGCATAGAAGCGGCATTGGCTTTCAGAAATTCTGATTGCTTATCTGACATCATTCACGCCTAAGAGCTGTGGCTTACGGGCTACGATAGGGTTTCACCGCTTTCAAGCTGGATTCCAAATACGCGCTGATAATATTCCGCCAAAACAGGGCGTTCAATCTCATCACATTTATTCAAGAAGCTCAAGCGGAAGGCCAAGGTGATATCATTGAAGATCTTGGCGTTTTCTGCCCATGTCAACACTGTCCGTGGTGACATCACTGTTGACAGATCGCCCGCCATAAAGCCTTTTCTGGTCATATCTGCCAAACGAACCATCTGGTCGATTTGCTTCTCACCTTCTGGGTTCTGATAATCTTTTTGCTTTGATAGCACGATGTTCACTTCGTCATCATGCGGCAAATAGTTCAAGCTTGAGACGATAGACCATCTATCCATCTGACCTTGGTTAATTTGCTGTGTGCCGTGATACAAGCCTGTTGTATCACCGAGGCCAACGGTATTGGCTGTGGCAAATAGACGGAAATGCGGATTTGGATGGATCACTTTGTTGTTATCAAGCAAGGTTAATTTGCCATCCACTTCAAGCACACGCTGAATCACAAACATCACATCAGCGCGGCCTGCATCATATTCATCAAAGACAAGCGCCACAGGGTTTTGCAAGGCCCATGGCAAGAGCCCTTCTCTAAATTCTGTCACTTGCTTGCCATCGCGTAGGATGATCGCATCTTTACCAATGAGGTCAATACGGCTGACATGGCTATCAAGGTTGATACGCATGGTTGGCCAATTCAGGCGTGCTGCGACTTGTTCGATATGCGTTGATTTACCTGTGCCGTGATAGCCTTGGATCATCACGCGGCGGTTATGCGAAAAGCCAGCAAGAATAGCGAGCGTTGTATCTTTATCAAATTGATAATCAGGATCGAGATTTGGCACATAATCAGACGGCTCTGAGAACCCTGCCACAGTCATATCGACATCAATACCAAAGGTCTCTCTGACATCAAATGTTGTATCTGGGGCGCCAATATGGTGGGCTGCTTTGCCATGGACCGTATCTGCTGACATGTCTTACTCCGCTTATCGCTTTTAACTTCTTTTGAGTGCCTATTTACGAGCTAACGAGCTTGGTACGCAAGTAAGAATAGGCAAGATTGATTTCTTTTAGTTTTTCCTCAGCCGCCTGATCACCGTGATGGCGGTCTGGATGATGCTGTTTCACGAGCTGTTTATATCTTTTGGTCACGGCTTTGATGTCTTCGGTGGGGTCGATGGCAAAGACGGCCCAGGCTGCCCGTTCCTCTGCGGGGAGCTGCGCGGTACGAGCCGCTTGTGGCGAGGCCGTCTCTTCTTCGAAAAACCCAAATACATCGGTGAAGTCATCAGGCGATGGCGCGGTTTTGCCACCGGTGCCAAACTTCCATGAGGGGCGTTCCCAGGTAGAGGCATCACGAATGGCTTTTTCCAGCGCTGCGCCGCCTAGTCCTGAGAAATAATTCCATTGCTTGTTATAGGCGCGCACATGGTCAAGACAGAAATAATGGTAATCTCTGATGTTATCGCGGCTCTTTGGGGCAGGGAATGCGCCTTCTTCGCAACAATCTGCCGCATCACATAAGCGCAATTCTGCCTTTGGCTTCGCGCTATCATTGGCAAAGCTAATATCTGGCATTTTCACATCATTGGCTTTTGAATATCTCATGGGTAAGAGTATAAGGGGGTAAGGGTTGAAAACAAGTTCATAGGCGACAAAAGGAGCGGTAAAATGCGAGTAGCAGAGCAAATCCAAACCATCTTAACAGACCGCTTTGCCCCGACCATTTTGGAAATTGAAGATGTGAGCCACCATCACGCGCATCATGCTGGTGCGCCGGCCGGTGGTGAGAGCCATTTTGAGCTGACAATACAAGCAGAAGCGCTCTCTGAGATGAGCCGCATTCAAGCGCATCGTGCGATTAATCAAGCGCTTGCCGATTTACTTCGCGGCCCGATCCACGCCTTGCAGATTAAGATTGTAAAATAGGCTTAGCCTCCGCCAGTTCCGTTTTCAATCGCGCCCTCACGCCCTTCGGTTAGCGCATAGCAGCTATTGAGTAGGCTGGCAGATTGGTTCTGTTTTGCCTCATCTTTGCTTGTCCCAGCCTCTCTTGCTTGTTTGGCGCGCTCACCATAGATGGTTTGAAACGCAACCGTCGCAACTGGGCCCATTAATTCAGTGATATGTGTGCAGCCCTCACTGCCACCAATCGCTTTTTGCACGATACGCTTCCAGCCGGGCTGGATCTTTGCGCCAATCAAATGGCGGATATTCAGCGCGCCTTGCGGGCAGATGTGATAGGGGCCAGCTATTGTAACAGCAACGGCATCCTGTACTTCCATTTCTTCGCTAATGGTCACTCTCACTTGCATGTGATGCAAGGGTTCATCTTTTTCGATAAAGCCGCGCGCTTTGGAGGGAAAGCCATAATCTTTCACATCAATAAGCTCCGCTTCAATATCATAGAGCCCATCCTCTCTGGCATAGCCTTGCAGAGTGATACGCCGCGTATGAGAAAGGCGGCGCTTCGCTGGTTCTGGTAGAGACATGACGGCTCCTTCCCGAAATTGGTGACAATGGCAAGTGTTAGGCAGAGGCTAAGCCAGTTTGGGCTTCTGCGTCTGTTTTATGTTGGCCTGAATCAATGCTAAGGCGCAATTGCGTGAGCCGTGTGCCATCTCGGTCTAAGACTTTAAAGCGGATTCCGTGGAATCGAAATTCTTGGCCCACAGCAGGAATGATGCGTGATTCTGTTAAGACCAAACCTGCGATGGTTGAGGCTTTGTCATCTGGTAATTCCCAATCAAGGATACGGTTCAAATCGCGGATGGTTACTGTGCCATCAACCAGCCAGCTACCATCATCTTGCGCCGTACATCCAGCCAATGCGATATCAGTCTCATCATCAATATCGCCAACAATCTCTTCCAAAATATCCTCAAGCGTCACAATGCCTTGGAACACGCCATATTCATCAACCACAAGGGCGAAATGTTCGCGTCTTTGGCGGAAGGCTTGTAACTGCTCAAATAAGTCAGTGCGTTCCGGCACAAAATACGGGTCTTGGGCAATATCCTGGATGTTAATATCCCTCAGCGTTTGGTCTTGGGCGCTATTTTGCAAGGCGAGCAGCAAGGCTTTCACATGCAGGACCCCAATAATATTCTCCGGGCTATCTTCGTAAATTGGGTGCCTTGTGTGAGGTGAGGTTAAGATAAAGCGTAGGATATCTTCGATGTCATCTGCAGCATTGACCATCGATACCGAGGCACGATGCGTCATAATCTCTTCAACTTGCACATCACCTAGATCGAGGACAGATGAGAGCATAGCCTTGGTCTCTTTGCCCTCAGCATCGCTATTCTCACCATGAAGTTCGATCATCCCCCGCAATTCTTCGGCAAGGGCATCTTCATTTTCATGCGATTTACCAAGGATAAGAGTCGTGAGCCAACGCACAATGGCGGCAAGAGGCGTCAATAAAAAGACAACCGCTTGGATAGGGCGTGCAATGCGCAAAGCAAACCTGTCAGCATGATTAAACGCATAGGTCTTTGGCAAGACTTCGGCAAAAATCACAAGCAAAATAGTCATGAATAAAGTAGCAAGCACCAAACCGCCTTCGCCAAAAAGCGAGATGGCAAAAGAGGTCGCTACCGCCGAAGCCATCACATTCACCGCATTATTGCCGATGAGAATGGCGCCGATTAGCTTTTCTTTATTTTGGCGCAACCGCTCCACAATCTGCGCGCGTTTTGAGCCTTTGCGCGCTAATTGGCGCATGCGCGCATCAGAGGCAGCCGTTAAGGCGGTCTCAGCGCTTGAGAAAAAGGCCGATAATAAAATCAAAAATAAGATGGCAGCCAGTAATTCTAAGAGCGAATCAGCCATTAGGCTTGGTCCTTCAAAAAGCGGTCGACAGCATCAGCTGGGATGTCAGATGCCACATAGGCGGCGCCGATTTCCTTCACCAAAATAAAAGTCAGAGACCCATCTTTGGTTTTTTTATCCTTCATCATATGATGAATAATTGTCTCTTCGCTAGCGCGGCCCGCCGGTAATGTTGCCAAAGAATAGGGCAGCCCCATTGCTTTGAGATGTGATTTCACACGCGCCGCATCTTGGCTTGTGGTCTCTCCTAAAAAGGTTGAGAAATCAAACGCCAGCGCCAGGCCTGCCCCTACAGCTTCGCCATGAAGCAGGCGGCCATCATAACGTGCTTCTGCTTCAAATGCATGGGCAAAAGTGTGCCCTAAATTAAGCAAAGCGCGCTTGCCGGCTTCTGTCTCATCTTGCGAGACAATGGCAGCTTTCGCCTCACAGCTCGTCATCACAGCATGCGAGAGGGCATCAAGATCGCCTGCTAAAACACGGGCACCATGCTGTTCAAGCCATTCAAAAAAGCTGGCATCACCTAAGAGCCCATATTTCACAATTTCCGCATAGCCGGCGCGCATCTCACGAGGGGAGAGGCTTGCCAATACATCCATATCAGCAAGAACTAATTTTGGTTGGTAAAAGGCGCCGATGAGGTTTTTGCCAGCTGCGGCATTGATGCCTGTCTTGCCACCCACAGAGCTATCAACTTGGGCCAAGAGACTTGTGGGAATTTGGATAAAATCAACACCACGCAATAAGCTTGCAGCAGCATAGCCGACAAGGTCGCCAATGACCCCGCCGCCAAGCGCCACCAAAACAGCCTTGCGGTCAACTTGGAGGGCCAAGATATCATTCATCAAATCAGCGAATTGAGACAGAGATTTTGACGCTTCCCCGGCGGGGACTGTCAAGCAATCCACCTTGCGGGCGATGGGCAGGAGTGATGCGGCAAGCGCCTCCTGATAAAGCGGGCCGACAACGCTATCTGAGATGATGATCACATGCCTATCTGTGATAAAGGGCGCCATATGCGTCTCAGCCTCTTGGAGGAGGCCTGCGCCAATTTTGATCTCATAGGACCGATCGCCGAGGGCAACAGCAACGCGTTTATAAGGATGTGAGGGGTCTTGCTTTGTCATTGGTCTATCTTCAAAGGGAAGTAAAGCATAGCTGGTGTCAACTTGCAAAATGTGATGAGGGGTGTGTTGTGTCTGTGTCGGTAATATGGGCTGACAAAGCAGCTGTGACTTTATCAGCTGCCGCCCGAAGCGACAGGCCATCTGTATCTACAATGATATCGGCTTTGGCATAGTCGTTAAAGCGCGCCTCATGCAGCTTTTGCAAAATAGCGAGTGGATTATCGCCAGCTAGTAAAGGGCGCGTTGACAGGTTATCCATGCGCGAGAGAAGTGTTTCCGGTGTCGCACGTAGCCATAGGCTTGTGACTTTGCCAGCAACGGCGTCTCTGACTTTGGCTTGGGTAAAGGCACCGCCACCTGTGGAGATGATCTGTGGTGCCGCAGCGACAAGACGCGAGATGATACGATGTTCCATATCTCGAAATTTCGCTTCGCCATAAAGCTCAAAAATATCAGTGATGCGCAGACCAGCTTCATCTTCAATAACTTTGTCTGAATCAGTGAAGTCGCGGCCTAGCTGCTGGGCCATCAGGCGCCCGACAGCTGTTTTGCCTGATCCCATTAACCCAATGAGCAATACTGATTTTTGTAATTCCACGAATGATACCTTAACAACAAAGCGGTGTGATGCGGCAATAATCTGGCCTCATTATAACCAAGAATGATATGATTTTGATAGTCACAAAACACGCCATTCAATAGAATATCAGCCTCTTTTCTTGCTATTTCTTTTGCAACAATGCCAAATTAAGGCCATAATTCGATGTCATGTGATACGACCGCCTATTTATTCAGGGAATTGATAGAGGCGATGGGATTTGGTGAGGAAAATATCATGAAACAATCAGCTATTATTTTCTTGGTTGTTGTTGGCCTTGGCCTTTTGGGTATGGGCTATTTATCAACAGTTCAGATCCCGGCGCCTGAAAAAACGGTATCCAAAGTGATACCAAACGAGCAATTGCCGCGATAAGGCAGAGCGCTGCGGCTAGCGCTGGTTATCACATAGGATGTAAGTGTAATGGTTTTTGTGTCTCGTCATCTTTCATATCTGCTGGTAGGGTCCGCTTGTTTGTTTGGCCCAACCTCTCTTGTTTTGGCGCAAGAGACTGAGACGCCCGTTGATCTGACCATTCTCTCAACCAATGAAGAAAATGTGAGCTTTGTGGTGGTAGAGGATGCGGATAATGGGAGTGTTTCAGCTAATGTTGAAACTGTCACGACGCCTGCTGATATCATTATCGAAGATAATTTAACGGCCATTATTGAAGCCTTTGAAGCCGCTGACAATGCCTCTGTTAGTGAGGGCGTGAGTGAGGATGCCACGGCAACCACCATCGCGGAAGACCCCCAAGCAACAGAAGATGCAGCCAGCCCGTCGCTCATAGCCGAGGTCGCTGAAGAAGAGGGCGTATCTACAGAAGCTGAAGCAGGCACCGCTACTGCGCCAGAGATAGGGTCTGAAGAGGATAGCACAAACTCAGCACCAGCTTTGGTCACGCGTATTGAGAGACGAGCTGTTAAAGATGTAGGGCTAGCATCCATTGGCATTGATAAGGATTCAACACCACTTATCGCAACTGACAGCCTCATGTGGCGTGGCACAGATGTGGCGCGTGCGCGGTTGCTGATTGACCAAGCGCGTCTGTCACAAGAGTCAGCGGCATTACGCCAGCTGACGGTCCATGTCATTGCAGCCGAAGCTGTCCCGCCGGATGGGGCATCTGAGGATCCCGCCGCGCTCCTGCAAGCACGCATGTCATTTTTGGCAGAGGCTGGCCGGTCTGATGCGCTGGCTGCGATTATCCGCCAGCTTCCTGAAGATGATCAGTGGCAAGACTGGAAAACATGGCTCATCTTTTATGATTTGATGATGCGTGAAGATGCCAAAGCCTGCGCCCAAGCAGCGGAGCAAGCCACACAATCGCTCGAACCGTTCTGGCAACAAACCAATTTGATTTGTCAGATCCTCACCGGCAATAGCAATATGGCTGCCTTTTCAGCGGATGTGCTCAAAGCATCAGGCCTGATTGATGATGAGTTGTTTTTTGCGCTGGTTGATAGGCTGCTCGGCCGCGATGTGCCATTGCCGGATTATCCTGACCAGCTCTCTTTGATGCATGTGATTTTGCTTGATGCAGCCTATATTGACATCACGGCTGCACAGGTTTCCCAAATTGATACAAGCTATCGTCAGGCCATCGGGTCTTTACGTTACATGAGTGATGAGGCACGCCATCTCTTAACCTTGGCCAATTTACAATCAGGTTTGGTTGACCAAGAGGCTGCGCGCCAATTATTTCTCGCCGCTGATCGCCAAAGTGATGATCCGCTCAAAGCCATTGCGCGCCGGCTAGACGCACAAACAGATAGCAGCTCTGTACAGCTTTATGTCGCGTTACATAAGGCCCTTGCACAGCAAAGCGCCTCAGATAATGGTACGGCAGAGACCGATCCAAGCGAGATAGCCCTATTTATCAGCCAGGCATTTCAACGCGAGGTCGCAGAAGGGCAAGGCCGCTTATGGCTTCCTTTCTATGCGCCGCTTATGAAGCGTGCGCTGGATGATGAGACACTTGCCACTCTTAGCGCTGAGGATCAAGGTGCCTATGCAGTGATGATGGCTTTGACTGATAATGCGCTCGGCGCCATGCCAACAGATGGCAGTGCGATTATCATCGCTGATCAGGTGCGCGTCCTGCGTGACGACACTAGCAGCGAAGCCGATAAGGTGGCCGCCGCCGCCGCGCTTGGTCTTAGTGATATGCTGCCTCTGATTGCGGGTGAGGCCACAAATCAGGATTGGCTGACCCTTCATATGCAGGCCGAAGCAACAAGCCAGCCTGCTTATCAGCCTGTATCAGCCTTTGGTCTGCGTGCGGCTAGCAATGCGGCGACCTTGAAACAGGTGGCTGAGGCTGCGCTGGTCATTAGTGTTGCGCTATCGCAAACCGCTTTGCATCAGATTGCCCCGCGTGACATGGCAGAGGTGCTTGCGATTTTGCAAGAGGCCGGTTTGTCAGATGTCGCATCACTCTTGCGCCAAGAAGCAATTGATGCCCATATTATAAATCGTGTCCTAGCACGCTCGTAACCAGATAAGCGAAAGGCTTGTTGTCATGGGGGGAACTCCTGACCATCAGCATGACCATATCTCGGCTTTTTTAGCTGCTCTTGCCGCAGAAACAGGGGCGGCACCGCTGACAATTACAGCCTATGAAAATGATTTGCGCCAATCAGATGAGATTTGCCGCGCACGTGGTACCGCGCTATCTGCTGCGACATCTGAGGATATTAGAGGCTTGCTTCATCATTGGCATGACCGGCAATTAGCCGCCAGCACAACAGCAAGGCGCCTATCTGCGCTTCGCCAATTTTTTGCCTTCCTTTCTTCAGAGCAGTTGCGTGAGGATAATCCGACCTCTTGGATTGATAGCCCGAAAACACAGCGCCAACTGCCTGATAGCCTATCTGAGGAAGAGGTGGTGCGCCTCATCGATGCCGCGTCGAAGCTAGCCGATGAGGGGCAGGCGCTGATGATGTCTGCCGCGCTAGAATTGCTCTATGCAACAGGGCTCCGCATCTCTGAATTATTGGCGTTGCATCGCGCTGATATCACATCTCATACAGACCAGTTGATTATCAAAGGCAAAGGCGGCCGTGAGCGGCTCGTTCTCCTGACTGCGTTGGCAAGAGAGCGTGTCCAGCTTTGGCTTGCGTGGCGTGACCAACAAAAGGTGGATATCACCGAAGAGGCGCTTTTCATCGCCAAGGCTAAGCGGATGCATCGCACAAGCTTTGCGCGTCTGTTAAAGGATATTGCCCATCTGGCGCAGATAGATGCCACTAAGGTCAGCCCTCATAAATTGCGCCATGCCTTTGCCACACATTTGTTAAATCGCGGTGCCGATTTGCGCAGCCTGCAAACATTATTGGGGCATGCGGATATTTCAACGACTCAAATTTATACCAAAACCCGTAATGATCGGCTGCAAGGGCTGGTCAGTTCGGCCCATCCTCTTGCCAGCAAGGGTGATGGTACGCTAAAGTGATGATAACTCTAATACCCATCACGCTGATAGACGATAGAGATTACAGATTATGAGCCATTTTCTTGATTTTGAAAAACCAATCGCTGCCCTTGAAGGAAAAATCAAGGAGCTACGGCATCTCACAGATGAGACTGATATCAATATCGCTGAGGAAATTGGCAAATTACAGACGCGCATCGAAAAAGAACTCACCCAAACCTATAGCCAGCTTGGCCCTTGGGAGAAAGTACAGGTAGCGCGTCATCCTGAACGTCCAAAATTATCACAAATTATCGCCCAATTAACCGATGAATTTATGCCACTTGCCGGGGATCGTAACTTTGCAGAAGATTACGCCATCATTGGTGGCTTGGCTAAATTCCGCGGCCAAGATGTTGTGATTATGGGCACCGATAAGGGCGCGAATACCGAAGAGCGGATTAAGCGCAATTTTGGTATGGCGCGACCGGAAGGATATCGCAAAGCTATCCGCCTCATGCAGTTGGCTGATAAATTTAACCTGCCAGTGCTGACATTTGTCGATACAGCCGGGGCTTATCCTGGACGCGGCGCTGAAGAAAGAGGCCAGGCAGAGGCGATCGCACGGTCTATTCAAACTTGTTTGAATTTGTCTGTCCCTATGGTGACAGCCATCACAGGCGAAGGCGGGTCTGGCGGTGCGATTGCATTGGCTACTGCGAACCGAGTTGTGATGTATGAACATGCTGTTTATTCAGTGATCTCGCCAGAGGGATGCGCCTCTATTTTGTGGCGGTCATCAGACTATGCCCAGAAAGCAGCCGAGGCGTTGCGCTTAACAGCAAAAGATATGTTAAAATTAGGTGTCATTGATGCGATTGTCCAAGAACCACTTGGCGGCGCCCATCGTGATGTCACAGCGGCGATTGCCAGCCTTGGCGATAATGTGCAACGTCAATTAGATGATATGGCGTCTTTGTCTCCGGACGCGCTGAAAGCTGATAGACGGGCAAAATATATCGCCATCGGTGACAGAGGCCTGTAAGGCGCGGCTATCGCCTCATCACATATCGCCTAATCAAAAAAGCGCTGGGATGACCAGGCGCTGAGAGCTTGGCGTGCGCGTGCGACCTCTGCAAAATCGATTGTCGCCAGCGCCATCTCACCTGTGGGTCCAGCATCAGCGAGAACACGCCCCCAGGGATCGCAAATCAGCGCATGACCATAGGTCTGTCTGCCATCATCATGGGTGCCGGTTTGCGCGGCCGCAATGACGAAGGCCCCTGTTTCAATGGCACGGCTGCGCTGTAAGACATGCCAATGCGCCTCGCCTGTCACTTTGGTGAAGGCGGCAGGTGTTAAAATCATCTCTGCCTCAGCTTTGGCATAATGATGGAATAAGCCAGCAAATCGTAAATCATAACAGATAGATAATCCTGTTTTATGACCGTTAATTTCGGTCACAACAGGCGTTGTCCCCGCTTCAAAATGGTCTGACTCTCGATATTGTTTGCCATCACCTACATTGGCATCAAACATATGTATTTTATCGTAGCGTGCGGTGATGTCCCCATTGGGGGCAATAATATAATGGCGATTAGCAACTTTAGCGCTGGTCTCATGGCGCATGAGGCAAGACCCCAAAGAGAGCCAGCATCCATGATGACGCGCCTTGTCTCGCGCCATAGCGAGAAATAGGGCGCTCTCTTCATGTTCTGCCTTTGCCATGAGGCTATCACGCGAGGCGCTTAGGAAATTCGCACATTCTGGTAAGGTGATGAAGGCCGCCCCTTCACCTGCCGCCGCATCAATGAGGGTAGCAGCGCGATCGGTTGTGACAGCGATATCATCACGCGAGCTATATTGTAGTGCGGCAATTTTCATTGGCTTTGTTGTCTCCCTCGCCCTGCCTCACCATGGCGCCCTCACGCAGATAAATCTACCAATTTATGCAAATTACCAGCGCGATGTAAGGCTGCCAGATCATCAGAGCCGCCCACATGCATATCATTGATAAAGATCTGAGGGACAGAGGTCCGGCCGCCGGCACGCTGTGTCATCTCCTGGCGGAGCTGGCGTGAGGCACTCACATCAATTTCGTGATAGCTGATTTGTTCTTGGTCAAGTAACCGCTTGGCCCGAATGCAATAAGGACAAATCATTGTGGTGTAAATCTCAACTTTAGCCATTGCTATCCTCGTTGCTAATGCGTCTCTGTGTCCCTGATATGGGTCATGGCACAGCATAATACAAGCTATCTCACTCGTAAAAAACATAAACCACTGACACGAGCAGCGCCTGCTTTTCGCAATGTGCGGGCAGCGCTGGTCATCGTTGTGCCTGTGGTCATCACATCATCAATCAACAGAATATGTTTGCCTGCAATCAGGGGCCGTGTTTCTTCGCGTACCGCAAAAGCGCGGCGCAAAATATGTCTGCGCTTGGCCAACCCAAAACGGCCTAGGGATGCGGTATGGTGCTGCCGATAGAGATGACCTGCCATGAATTTCTGTGAGGCACCGGCATGCCGACATAAAAGACGCGCTATCTCTGCTGATTGATTATAACGGCGAGACAGGCGCCGCCAGAGATGTAAGGGGATAGGCATCACCATATCACTTTCGGTGATGAGAGGTGTGGCCAATTCTTGCATGAGGCGGGCAATCACCGGAATGAGATCAAGCCTATCGGCATATTTCACCTGAAGAATAATATCACGCCCCGCCCCGTCATAATAAAGCGGCGCTCTTATCTGATGTAACAGCGGAGGGTGATGAAGGCAGGCCCCGCAAAGGCGCACAGGGCCAGAGGAGGGTAGATGTCTGCCGCAACTCTCGCAAATTGGTTCGCTGACAAAGGTCAGGCTGTGCCAACAGATGTGACATAGGCCGGCTTGTGTCATTTCGCGATAACAGATTGGACAATGATGCGGGATCACCCTATCTATCAAAAAGCGTGTAAGAGAGGTAAGTGACGCAGATAAGTTAACTGGTTTCATAGAAGACCCCCGCAAGTCATGTGTCTGCTCAGCATAAAGAGAAGAGATTAAGAAAAGATGAAGGCCCCTCAGATTTTTAATAATGCCCAAATTTGCCATATGCGGGAGCGTTATGCGGCGCAGATGGGAGAGGTGGATTTCTTGCATCAGCTCGCAGTTGATCGTTTGATTGAGCGGCTTGATCTCATTCGTCGTGATTTCTCGCATCTAATCGATGTTGGCGCGCATAATGGGTTTGCGGCAGAGGCGCTACAAGGCCATGAGAAAGTTGGCACTGTGTTAAGTCTTGATCCTGCCCCCTCCTGTGTAGCGGCCGCATCGCAGTATGGCGAAGCGCGCATGATGGATGTTGAGCGGCTTCCCGATGATCTCCCTAAAACAGATGCTGTGATTTCCTTACTATATTTGCATCAGGTGAATGATGTGCCTGGCCTGATCCAGCAAATGGCACGCCAGCTTCGTCCAGATGGCCTCTTCTTTGCCATTTTATGTGGTGGCCGCACTTTGCAAGAATTACGCGCCTCTATGACGCAGGCCGAAGAAGAAATCATGGGCGGGGTGAGCCCGCATATTGCACCTATGGCAGATATCAAAGATGTCGGTGGGTTGTTGCAGCGCGCAGGCCTCGCGATGCCTGTCGCAGATAGTGAATTGCTGACCGTGACTTATTCGTCAGTCTTTCGCCTTATGTCAGAGTTGAAATTAATGGGGGAAGGCAATGCCCTTCAGGGGCGGCGTTCCTCTTTCACACGCCGTGATGTGATGATGCGGACCGCTGAGATCTACACCCAAAAATATGGGACAGAGGATGGCCAGATTCCGGCAAGTTTCGAATTAATCAGCCTGACAGGGTGGTCACCAGATGCCAGCCAACCAAAAGCCCTGCGCCCCGGTTCTGCAAAATCCTCGATGACAGATTTATTTTAATTACAATAAATCTTGTAAGGCAGCCACGAGCGGCATATTCGCCTCTGGCATCTCAAAATCGCGCAAACGAGGCGCTCTAACCCATTGCAGGGTGCCGCCTTCAACCGGCTGGGGGCTGCCCCACCACCGACGGCAAATATAGAGCAACATCACAAGATGGAATGTCTCATAGCTGTGACTTGCAAAGCTAAGAGGGGCTAGGCAAGAGGATTTCGTATCAATCGACAGCTCTTCTTGCAATTCCCTGATAAGGGCCGCTTCGGGCGTCTCTCCGGCTTCTATTTTGCCGCCAGGAAATTCCCATAATCCTGCCATTGGCTTATCATCGGGGCGCTGTGCTAATAACACACGGCCATCAACATCAACCAAAGCCGCCGCGACAATATATTTCGTTGGTAAGTCAGCCATATCAATTAGCTACGATAATCAGCATTAATCGTGATATAGCCATGGGTCAGATCACATGTCCAAATGCGCGCTGTCCCTGTGCCAAGACCAATATCCACCGCAATATGAATCTCATCAGATGTCATATGGGCGGCGACAGGCGCCTCATCATAATCAGGGCGGCGCTGGCCTCTTTCGGTAATGTGGTGTCCGCCAATCGCGATATCTAATTTATCACGATCCGCAGGCTCGCCTGCTTTGCCAACGGCCATGACAATCCGCCCCCAATTGGCATCTTCGCCGGCAATGGCCGTTTTCACCAAGGGCGAGTTGCCAATGGCAAGACCAATCCGATGCGCAGAGGCATCACTTACCGCCCCTGTCACATCAATGGTGATAAGCTTGCTGGCACCCTCGCCATCTCGCACAATTTGGATGGCCAAATCCTGCATGACTGACTGCAAAGTTTGGCAGAATATCGCTAAATCAGCGTCAGAGGTCACAGCGACATTTTGGCCAGTTGCGGCAAGATAGACAGAATCGCTGGTTGATGTATCACTATCAACCGTGATGGCATTAAAGGAGCGATCACCGGCTGAGGCACAGGCTTTTTGCAAGGCAGCAGGGGTAATAGCCGCATCTGTCACAATAAAAGCAAGCATGGTTGCCATATCTGGTGCAATCATGCCAGAGCCTTTGGCAATGCCGGAGATGGTCACTGTCTTGCCCGCGATTTCGCAAGTCGCACTTGCCCCTTTGGCAAAGGTGTCTGTGGTGCGGATGGCATTGGCAGCCTCTTCCCAGCTGGCTGTGCTAGCTGTGGTGAGGGCTTCAAATTGTGAGATGAGGCATGAGGTATCAAGCGGCTCACCAATCACACCTGTGGAAGAGGTGGCAATCTGTGTTTCAGGTACATGTAATTTCGCGGCAAGGGCAGAGGTCAGTGTTGATACCGCCTCATCACCTACTTGGCCTGTGAAGGCGTTCGCATTGCCTGCATTCACCAACAGTGCGCGGATATAACCGCCAGCGACAATCTCGCGAGATGATAACACGGCTGCTGAGGCTGTCGCAGATTTGGTAAAGATACCAGCTAGCGTGGTACCTTCGCAAAATTGCATCAGCAGCATGTCATCTCTGCCTTGATATTTCATCCCAGAGGCTGCCGTGGCAAGGGTAACCCCTGCCGGCAGCGTCATAGCCGGAAATGTTGGCGGCGCTAAGGGTGAGCGTTCCATAGTAAGATAACCTATTTGGCGTTAGTTACTGGGCGTCACGCTGGGCAATAGCATCCGCACGCACATCTTCAAAGCTGCGCGCTTCAATCGTGGCATCAGCGCGCATTTCTTCAATCAGCCGCGCTAAGGCTTGTTGCGACAAGGCCGTGCCAATTTGTTCACGCATCTCTTCGAGGCTGGCTGGTTGGGCTGTCCGCTTATCTTCTAGCAAAATGACATGCCATCCAAATTGCGTTTGCACAGGGGCTGACGTGTAAGTGCCAATCTCGAGATTAAACGCTGCCACTTCAAAATCTGGCACCATTTGGCCGCGACCAAAATAGCCTAATGCGCCACCATTTGGACCAGACGGACCTGTTGAGAATTCTTTGGCTAACTCAGCAAAATCCGCGCCTTCTGACAGCTTTGTAATCAAGCCTTTGGCTTCTTCTTCTGTATCCACAAGAATGTGACGTGCGCTCACTTCTTCACGGCTGTCAGCATCAGAGACAAAGCGATCATAGGCGTCCTTGATTTCCTCTTCTGTTACCATTTCGCGAACTTCAACGGCCATGTAGGCTTCGGCGAGGATGCGGTTTGTGGCAATGGCGATAGCGCGTTGCAAGAGGGGGTCTTTATCAAGGCCGTCTTCTTTTGCGGCTGTTGCAGCTAGCCTTGTGTTCACGACCTCATCAATTAATTGATCGAAATAGGTGTCAAGCGGCTGTCTGCGATATTGCTCTGGCAGATTCTCTGCTACCTGCATGACCTCATCCAAATAAATGGTTTGGTCATTTACAGTGGCAACGCTCACATCTTCTTGTGCGATAGCAAGGCTGCTATTGGCTGCGACCAAAATCACTGAGGCAGCAGCAAGCCGCTTCGTTGCATATGATATGTGAGACAAGGTAAGATGTGCCATAACGGACCTCTGTAGGAATGAATAGGTTAAAATTGCTGCCCTATCCTAGCTTGGTTATGGCAAAGGGCAAAGACTTTATCACCTTTGTGTGATGCTGTTTTTTACCAGTGCAAAAACGGTGGCAAATTAGGCTTGCGAATTGACAAACCGGCTCGCAATGCCTATCTGCATTAAAAGGCGTTTTTTACCCTGTTTCAGGTGAAAATGGCCTCCTTTTAATTGATTCATTTGGTTGTTTATAATGCTGGCCTCTCTTGCTAAATCCATTTTTGGTGATTCTAATGATCGCGAGATCAAAAAATTAAAGGGCCAGGTTGACGCCATCAACGCCAGAGAAGCTCATTTCCAAGAGATGAGTGATGAGGGGTTGCGCGAGGCAACCGCTGAGATGAAGGCTGCCATTGCGGCAGGCACCTCACTTGATGAATGTCTTGTCGATGCTTTTGCGCTGGTGCGGGAAGCTGCCAAACGGACCCTTGGTCAGCGCCATTTCGATGTGCAGCTCATGGGCGGCATTATTTTGCATAGTGGCAAAATCTCGGAAATGAAAACAGGTGAAGGTAAAACGCTTGTGGCGACATTGCCCGTCTTTTTGAATGCGCTGACAGGCAAAGGGGTGCATGTCGTTACCGTGAATGATTATTTGGCAAGCCGTGATGCAAGCTGGATGGGTCAGGTTTATGAATTCTTAGGACTAACGGTCGGCTGTATCAAAGGCGGGCTTGATGATGAAGCGCGCCGTGCAGCCTATCAATGTGACATTACCTACGGCACGAACAATGAATTTGGCTTTGATTATCTGCGCGATAATTTGAAATTCGAAATTGCGGCCATGGTGCAGCGTGACCATCATTTTGCGATTGTCGATGAAGTTGATTCAATCCTCATTGATGAGGCGCGGACTCCGCTTGTAATTTCTGGTCCGGCAGAGACAGCTGCTGATTTATATCAAGCCGCAGATAAGATTGTGCCGCATTTCGGTGAAGGTGATTATGAGGTAGATGAAAAGGCACGCTCTGTCACGCTCACGGAAGAGGGTGTCCTTCATGCCGAAGAATTGCTGCAGCAAGCTGGCTTGATGGAAGCGGGCTCACTTTACGATTCAGCCAATATCTCGTTATTGCATCATACGACGCAGGCGTTGCGGGCCCATAAATTATTCAGCCGTGATACTCATTATATGGTGCGCCAAGGCCAGATTGTGATCATTGATGAATTTACCGGCCGTGCGATGGATGGTCGCCGGTTCTCTGATGGTCTACATCAAGCGCTAGAAGCCAAAGAGCTGGTCGAAATCCAAGCAGAAAACCAAACATTGGCGTCTGTCACCTATCAGAATTATTTCCGCCTCTATGAAAAATTGGCAGGGATGACAGGAACGGCGCTGACAGAAGCTGGCGAATTCTCTGAGATTTATAAATTAGATGTCATCGCGGTGCCGACGAATAATCCTGTCGCCCGTATTGATTATGATGATGAAGTCTATCGGACGTCGCAAGAGCGCGATGACGCCGTTATCACTTTGATAGAAGAGAGCCGCGCCAAGGGCCAGCCTATCCTTGTGGGCACGGTGACGATTGAAAAATCAGAAAGCCTATCAGCGGCGCTGAAAAAGAAAAAGATTCCGCATCAGGTTTTGAATGCGCGTTTCCATGAAGAAGAAGCGCAAATCATTGCCGAGGCAGGTGTGCCAGGGGCCGTTACGATTGCCACGAATATGGCGGGACGTGGTACAGATATTCAGCTGGGCGGGAATCTCGCGATGCGTCTGGCAGCTGAAGGATTGGCCGCGGATGATCCAAAAGCGGCAAAGATTGTGGCTGATGTTGAAGCCAAGAAAGAACAAGCTTTGGCCGCTGGTGGCTTATATGTCATCGGCACAGAACGTCATGAATCACGCCGGATTGATAATCAGCTTCGGGGTCGTACTGGTCGTCAGGGTGACCCGGGCGCTTCAAAATTCTTCCTATCACTCCAAGATGATTTGATGCGTATTTTTGGCTCAGAAAAACTTGATGGCATGTTACAGAAGCTTGGTCTTGAAGAAGGCGAAGCCATCACGCATAGCTGGATCAACAAGGCGGTTGAAAAGGCGCAGTCAAAAGTAGAAGCGCATAATTTCGAAATCAGAAAGCAGCTATTGCGCTTTGATGATGTGATGAATGATCAGCGTCAGGTCATTTTTGCCCAACGCAAAGACATCATGCAATCCAAAGATGTGCATGATACCGTTGTTGATATGCGTCATGAGACCATTGAAGTCATCATTGATAATGCGATCCCGCAAGGCAGCTTTGTTGAAAATTGGGATGCGACCAAATTCAAAACACAAGCTATGCAATATCTCGCGCTGGATATCCCAGCCGAAGAGTGGTTTGCCGAAGATGGCATTGCAGAGATTGAATTATCAGATCGCTTGATCGCCAAATCAGATTCCTACATGGCTGATAAAGCAGTGCGCTTTGGCCCTGAAGTGATGCGTGTGGCAGAAAAATCTCTATTATTGCAAGTGCTTGACCAACAATGGAAAGAGCATCTGCTTGGGCTTGACCAGTTGCGCCAAGGCATTGGTTTGCGCGCCTATGCGCAAAAAGATCCGCTGAATGAATATAAAAAAGAAGCCTTTGGTATGTTTGAAGGCATGCTTGATAAGATGCGGATGACAGTGACTTTGGCTTTGTCTCATGTGGAGTTGCGCCAACCAGAGGCGGCTGAAGCCGCGCCATCACCAGCCCCAGCCGCGAAGCCTGCTGCGAAGCCGGCAGCTGAGAAAGTGGGTCGTAATGCGCCTTGTCCATGTGGTTCGGGTAAGAAATATAAACATTGTCACGGGCAGCTCTAATCTGTCCGGGCTTTGACATTAGCAGCAATTGGTATTGTCTAAGAGATGATTAAATATCATTTACAATGCGATCAGCATCATGAATTTGAGGCGTGGTTCTCCACATCCTCAGCCTATGATGACCAGCGTGAAAGAGGCCTTGTAAGCTGTCCCATTTGTGATAGTGGCGCAGTTTCAAAACTGCTATCTGCCCCGAATTTAAATAGCCCGAAATTACGCAAAACGCCTGAACCCCAGATGCCAGCGCCATCAGCCACTGTGACAGCGCCGCCACAACCTATGCCCCAATTGAATGATGAGCAGGCGGAAATGGTCGGCAAGGCGATGAAGGCGTTAAAGGATTTACATAAGCGCGTGAAAACTGACTTTACCAATGTCGGTGACAAGTTTGCTGAAGAAGCGCGCAAAATGCATTATGGCGAATCAGAGGCAAAACCTATCTATGGGAATACCACCAAAGATGAAAGAGAGGAATTGGCAGATGAAGGCATTGATGTCTATGAGTTGCCTGATTTGCCCTCAGAACAATAACTGAGAGTCCTTTATTTGCCTTTTCGTCCAGAAACGGCGTAGTTAATCCCTTGAAATCGTGTCTGGCAAAAGCCACCCTTCGGTGAGGGGGCAAAGCCGGTATTATGGTCAACAAGCAACCCGTGCGCGGCACATTCTGCTGTCAGCTCGGCCGGTGTCACAAATTTCGCATAATCATGGGTCCCTTTGGGGATCATCTTCACAATATATTCAGCGCCAATCTTGATGGTGGCCAGGGCCGCCATTGTGCGATTGATGGTCGTGATAACAAATAGCCCGCCTGGTTTCAGGAGCTGAGACATCGCTGTCAGGAAGATAGCGCGGTTTGCCACATGTTCGATCACTTCTGAGCTATAGACGATATCGAATTCTTCTCCAGTTTCGGCCAAATCCTCGGCCAAGCAATGGCGATAATCAATCGAAAGGCCCTTTTTTGCCGCATGGTCTGTGGCAGCCTTAATCGCGGCTTGTGAGGCATCAATGGCTGTCATATCTGCGCCAAGCTGCGCTAGCGGTTCTGCGAGTAAGCCGCCGCCACATCCAATATCCAAAATACGGCATCCTTGCAGAGGTAGGGCGGCCCCTTTTGTGCCAAATCCTGCGCGGTTTGCCATCTCTTGGATGTAGTCTATCCGCACTGGCGTGAAAGCATGGAGTGGCGCCATCGGGCCAGAGGCGGCCCACCAGGCATCACCAAGCGCATCAAATTGCGCCGTATCTTGATGATCTTGACTGCTCGCTTTTGACATTATGCAGGTTTCCTTACAGCTGAATGAGGCGCTCATTAGGGACGCCTTTATCCTTATATGCCTCATTATTATCTTGTAAGCGGCATGTCGCTTCTATATGACAGGGGCCAGATAAATGCGCCAAATGGGGCGTGCACTCCTGATAAGCAAAATAGAGTGACATCAGTATAATGGCAAGAATAGTTCAAAAATTTGGCGGCACATCTGTTGGTGATTTGGATCGCATCCGGAATGTCGCACAACGCGTCAAAGCCGAGGTAGATGCCGGTCATGAGGTTGCTGTGGTTGTCTCTGCCATGGCAGGCACAACAAATCAGCTGGTGCAATGGTCAAAAGATATTGGCCCCCTTCATGATGCGCGGGAATATGATGCGATTGTTGCCACAGGCGAGCAGGTTACTGTTGGCTTGCTCGCTATCGCATTACAAAATATCGGTGTTGATGCGCGCTCTTGGCTGGGCTGGCAAGTGCCGGTAAAGACAGATTCAACGCACGGATCAGCGCGCATTGAAGCGATTGAAGCTGATGATATTGATGCCCGCTTATCCCAAGGGCAGGTTGCTGTTGTGGCTGGCTTTCAAGGCATCAGCGAAGAAGGCCGTATCACCACATTAGGACGTGGGGGATCTGATACATCGGCTGTGGCATTGGCAGCCGCGTTGAACGCAGATAGGTGTGATATTTATACAGATGTAGATGGGGTCTATACGACTGACCCTCGCATTATGCCAACAGCGCGCAAGCTTGATCAGATCACATTTGAAGAGATGTTAGAGATGGCCTCTGCTGGTGCGAAAGTGTTGCAGACACGCTCTGTCGCTATGGGCATGCGCCATAATGTAAAAATTCAAGTCCGTTCAAGCTTTAATGACACACCAGGAACATTGGTGGTTGATGAGGATACTCAGATGGAAAGACAAAAAATCAGTGGCATTGCCTATAGTGCCGATGAAGCAAAAATCACTGTGGTAGGTCTTGATGACAAGCCAGGCATCGCAGCTGTGATGTTCGAAGCGCTAGCACATGATAATGTGAATGTTGATATGATTGTGCAATCAGCTTCAACAGATGCAAGCCGCACAGACATCACATTCTCAGTGGCAGCCGGCGATGCAGACAAAGCGCTATCTGTGCTCGAATCTGTGAAAGATAAGCTGCCTTACCAACGGGTAGATGCCGCGTCAAATATCGCAAAAGTTTCAATCATTGGCACCGCGATGCGCACACAAGCCGGTATCGCCAATAAGATGTTTGCCTCGCTTGCCGAAAAGGGTGTGAATTTGCAGGTCATCTCGACGAGTGAAATTAAAATTTCAGTGTTGATTGATTCTGCCTATACAGAATTGGCTGTGCGGACGTTGCATGATGCCTTTGAGCTTCATGAGGCCTAAACAGATTAGCCAATTGGATGGGTGATGAGGGTAAATTGCCGAAAAAAACAGCTTTTTACCTTCTTTTTTGACAAAAAGCCTAATTTTGACGCAATTTTGGGTAGTATTCCACCTCAAAATTTGCCTATAGTTTTGAGAGATATCGTTTTTTGGGGCTCCGGTGGGAAAATATGGCAAGCAAGACTGGTATAGACGGTAAGCTGTCACAGGAAGATCAGATGGATTTGCCTGGCACTGATGCAGGCGGCGCGGTTCTGCGTGCGGCTCGTTTGGCCAAGGGCCTTGAAATTGCTGATATCGCCAATGAATTACGCATCCCAAAACTATATTTAGCAGCGCTTGAATCTGAAACCTATGATGAATTGCCTGGTGCCACTTATGGCCATGGCTATATCAAGAGCTATTGTAAAATGCTTGGCATTGATGCGACGCCTCATCTTGATAAATATAAGATGATGGTGGCCCGCAATCAGTCACAACCATCCTACCATTTCCCTGATGAAGTGTTAGAGCCACGCATGTCTGGCGCGATGTCAGCGATGCTTGTGGTGCTTGTGCTCTTTGCGGGTTATCTTGGCTGGCAGGTATTAGACGCCTATCAGCTAAACCCGCTTACCTCGCCGACATTAACGCAAGAAGTTGCTGAGCAGGATGCCCCAGCGGTCGAAGCGCCAGCTATTCCTGTTGCGCCCACGCTTACCAATCAAGAGGTTATCGCCGCAAATGATAGCGATAAGCCATCAGAAACAAGCGATGTCGTAGAGGAAGCAACCCCTAGCGAAGATGAGACGCCAGCGCCTGCTGTTGCCGAAGTTGAAGAGACTGTAATCGCGCAAACGCCAGCTGCGGAGGAAGAGGTTGCACCTGCCAGTGAGGCCCCGGCCGTTGCTGATGAGGAAGAGGTTGTTGTGGCTGAAGTCACAGAAGAAGTAGATGAGGCCCCTGCCGCCGCGACAAGTGTCTCTGCACTTGCCACAGCGCGCGAGCCAGAAGATGAAGTGATTTTATCTGTCATCGCACCATCATGGGTTGAGGTTGTGCGTGAAAATGGCGATGTTTTGCTGTCCAAATTATTCAAGCCTGGCGATCAATATATCGCGCCAGCGAATGAGAAATTATATCTATCAACTGGGAATGCGGGCGGCCTTGTGCTGACATTACCTGGTCTGAATGAATTTACGATGGGCGAGGTTGGGGAAATTATCCGTGATGTCCCACTTAGCCGTGATTCATTGCGGGCACGCCGCGCAGCTAGCCTAAATCAATAGCGACTTTATGTAGCTCACATAGCTATGGCACATTGTTTGGCCATGGCAGGGCTAGTCATATATTGAAAAAATGATTATATCCCATATGTCGGCAGCGCCTACGCGCTTAGCACTGATATAAGAGAGTAGAATGTCACAGATTAGACCATATCGTATGATTGAACGGCGGAAATCTCGCCAAATTCAAGTCGGTTCAGTCGCGGTTGGTGGTGATGCCCCGATTTCGGTGCAAACCATGACAAATACACTAACCACTGACATCACAGGCACGCTTGACCAAATTCATAAAGCCGCTGATGCAGGGGCCGATATTGTGCGGGTATCTTGCCCTGATGAGGATTCAACAGCGGCCCTTCATACTATTGTGAAACAAAGCCCTGTGCCGATCGTGGCTGATATTCATTTTCATTATAAAAGAGCGATTGAAGCTGCGGCTGCAGGGGCGGCTTGTTTGCGGATTAATCCTGGGAATATTGGCAGCGAAGATCGCGTGAAAGAAGTCATTCGCGCGGCGCGTGATAGCGGGGCCTCTATCCGTATTGGTGTCAATGGCGGGTCGCTCGAAAAGCATTTGCTTGAAAAATATGCTGAGCCATGTCCAGAGGCTTTGGTTGAATCAGCCTTAGATCATGCGCGGATTTTGCAAGATCATGATTTTCATGAATTTAAAATTTCGGTAAAGGCGTCTGATTTATTCTTGGCCGTGGCTGCCTATCAGCAATTAGCCGAACAAATTGATTGCCCGCTCCATATTGGGATCACAGAAGCGGGCGGCCTGCGCGCGGGCACAGTGAAATCTGCGATTGGGTTAGGCAATTTGTTATGGGCCGGTATTGGTGATACCATCCGTGTTTCTTTATCAGCTGACCCGGCTGAAGAGGTCAAAGTCGCTTATGAGATGCTAAAATCTCTTGGGCTGCGTCGGCGCGGGGTTACTGTTATTTCTTGTCCGTCATGTGCTCGTCAGCAATTTGATGTGATCAAAACGGTACAAGAAATTGAAGAGAAATTAGATCATATTGATGTCCCGCTGACCGTATCGATCATTGGCTGTGTGGTAAATGGTCCTGGGGAAGCCCGCGAAACTGATATTGGTTTAACAGGGGGCGGACGTGGCACGCACCAGATTTATATTTCCGGGATGGCTGATCATCGCTTGAGCCATGATGATATTGTGAGCCATGTTGTCTCTCTTGTCGAAGATAAGGTCGCTGCGATTAAAGCGGCGGACCAGACGCTCAGCCCTTCCTCATAACCTTTTACACTGATAGAGATGAATATGCGTATCCTTCAGCCAGCCAGAGGCACGAGCGATTTACTCCCCGGCGATAAAGCGCGTCATAATAAAGTCGTTGCTACGGCGCAAACGATCAGCGCGCGCTGTGGTTTTCAGGATATGGCGACACCGATCTTTGAGTTTACGGATGTGTTTCGGCGCCCGTTGGGTGATACCTCTGATGTGGTGTCAAAAGAGACCTATTCATTCGAAGATAGAGGCGGCACAGAATTAACCCTGCGCCCTGAAAATACAGCCTCGGTGATGCGGGCTGTGATCTCTAATGGTCTCACGCAAACGCTGCCGCAAAAATATTTTTATGCCGGTCCCATGTTCCGCTATGAGCGTCCGCAAAAAGGGCGCATGCGGCAGTTCCACCAAATTGGTGTGGAGCTGATTGGCCCAGCCTCTCCCTTGGCAGATGCTGAGGTGATTACATGCGGGGCAGATATTCTTGAAGAATTAGGGGTGTTGTCAAAATGCACATTGCATCTCAATAGTTTGGGAGATAGTGAAAGCCGCCAAGCCTATCGCGCGGCCCTCATTTCATATCTGACACAATATCAAGATGCCTTGAGCGACGACAGCAAGCGCCGACTCTCTCAGAACCCGCTTCGCATTCTAGATTCAAAGGATGAAACAGATCGCGAGATTATAGCGGATGCGCCCGTCCTGTCTGATTATTTGAATGAGGCATCTCGTGCCCATTATGATGTGCTCACAAATGCCTTATCCAAAGCTGGCATTACTTTTGTGGCAGATCCGCGGCTCGTGCGTGGTCTTGATTATTATTGTCATACCGCTTTCGAATTCATCACAGATGCGCTTGGGGCCCAAGGCACTGTATTAGGCGGTGGCCGCTATGATGGATTGGCGGAAATGTTAGGCGGGCCAGCTTTGCCAGCGGTTGGGTTTGCCGCAGGGATTGAAAGGCTGTCTCTGTTAATTGATGAGCCAGCGGCTGAGAGCGCTGATCTAATGGTGATCTCGCTTGATAAGGAATTAGACGCTGATGCATTTGCTGTGGCTAGTCAATTACGCCGCGCTGGGTACCGTGTCGACGTACCATTTTCAGGGAATCTCGGCAAAAAGCTGAAGCGGGCTGATAAAATTGGCGCGCCGCGTGTGATTTTGCTGGGCACTGATGAATGGCACAATAATCAACTTCAGGTTAAATCTCTCGCGACAAGTGATACAACGCTTATCGCGCGCGATGACCTGCTTTCATTTCTTGCCTCTTTTTGATTTCAGTTAGGGTTTCGTCACCATGTCACTAGAAGAAAATATGGATAAGGTGCTCGCGCGCCGGGCTGAGATTGAAGATAAATTGGCCAGTGGCACGCCAATGTCACCTGATGAGCTGACAAAATTGTCACGTGAATTGGCTGATGTGAGACCTGTGGCTGAACAAATTCTAAAAGTGCGTGGCCTGACGCAAGCGATTGAAGATGCCAAAGCGATTATCGCTGAGGGTGACACTGATAAAGATATGATTGAGATGGCAGAGCTTGAGATTGAAGAGCTCACATCGCAAATCCCTGATGAAGAACACGCGCTTAAATTACTGCTTTTGCCAAAAGATGCCGATGATGCGCGTAACGCAATCCTAGAAGTGCGGGCTGGCACAGGTGGTGATGAAGCCGCCTTATTTGCCGGCGATTTATTTGGCATGTATCAGCGTATGGCCACCCGTTATGGTTGGCGGTTTGAGGTGTTGGAAGTCTCAGAAACGGGCATTGGCGGCTATAAAGAAGCAGCGGCAACGATTTCTGGGCAAGATGTGTTTGCGAGATTGAAATTTGAATCAGGTGTGCACCGGGTACAACGCGTACCAGAAACAGAAGCGGGTGGCCGTATTCATACCTCAGCTGCTACTGTTGCGGTTTTGCCGGAAGTGGAAGATGTTGATATTGAAATCAACGAATCTGATTTGCGGGTTGATGTGTTCCGCGCCTCTGGTCCTGGTGGCCAGTCTGTGAACACCACTGATTCCGCGGTGCGTATCACGCACCTGCCAACAGGGATTGTGGTCAGTCAGCAAGATGAAAAATCACAGCATAAGAACCGTGCTAAGGCGATGAAGATTTTGCGGGCGCGCATTTATGATGCCGAACGCGCGAAGCAAGAAGCAGAGCGAGCCGCCTCTCGGAAAGGTCAGGTCGGATCTGGTGATAGATCAGAACGCATCCGGACCTATAATTTCCCGCAAGGGCGTGTCACAGACCATCGAATCAATTTAACTTTATATAAGCTAGATAAGATTCTCGCCGGGGAAGCGATTGATGAAGTGATTGATGCGCTGGCATCTGAAGATCAGGCGGCCCGTCTCGCTGAAGGCATGTAATGCGTGAAGCGCGGCATCTCCTAAATGAGATATCCAAACAGCTAGAAGAGGCGGGTTGTGCCTCACCGCGGCTAGATGCGAATTTATTATTGCAAATGGCGCTGCAAACAGAAGAGCGTATTTTGATGCATCATGATGTGTCACTATCGCCAGACCAAGACGCACATCTTCGCACATTGATTCAGCAGCGCCAGGCAGGCTGTCCCGTGTCACGTTTGCGGGGCTGGCGCGAATTTTATGGTCTGACCTTTGTGATTAATGATGCCACTTTAGATCCGCGCCCTGACTCCGAATGTCTGGTAGAGGCTGTCCTGCGCAGTGATGTAGATCATGAAGCACCCCTTCAGATAGTTGATTTTGGTACGGGGTCTGGCTGTTTACTCCTCAGTCTTTTGCATCATCGCCCGCAATGGCACGGGTTTGGCATTGATATCTCGCCAGAGGCGCTTGCCATTGCACAACAGAATGCGGTCGCCCATCAGCTTCAAAATCGCGCTCACTTTCTACAGTCAGACTGGGATGGGAGCCTTGCGGATGAGACCCAATTTGATGTGATTATCTCCAACCCACCTTATATTGCTGAGGCTGACAGAGGTGCGTTGGCGCCAGATGTTGTCAATTATGATCCAGAGACGGCTCTATTTGCTGGCGAAGACGGGCTTGCAGATTATCGAAAGCTGATGCCCATTTTAGCAAGGCGGCTGTCGCCACAGGGCCGCGCCTTCTTGGAGATCGGCCAGCATCAAGAAACAGATGTGGTGGCATTGGCAAGAAAGGCGTCTCTGGCTTTGCGCCACCAGCATTGTGACCTATCTGGCACGATCCGATGCTTGGAATTTACCAGAGGGTCAGATTTTGCCTGATGGACTAGCTTTTTACTTGATAAAAGGGCGCAAAAGAGGCTAGGGTAGAGACTACAGAGATGCTGCTAACAGAATAGCACACCTGTTTTCTCCGTTTATGAAACTTATAAAAATTTAGCTGTCATTTGACGGCGCAGACTAACGGATTGTTATGAGACAAAATCAAAACGCGAAACGCTCAAGAGGCCGTGGCCGTCGCTCCTCAAATATGGGGCAAAATAACATCAATCGAAATACAACATTTGATTCGAATGGCCCAGAAGGACGCTTGCGCGGCAATGCCCAGCAGCTGTTTGAAAAATATACAGCTCTTGCCCATGATGCCCAGGCCTCTGGTGAGCGTGTGTTATTTGAGGCGCATAGCCAATTTGCCGACCACTATTATCGGATCCATCAATCGATTTTGGCAAATGCTGAACAGCGTCGTTTGAATGAAGAACGCTCGCAGCGTCGGCGCCAAGATGCGAAATCTGAGGCCGAAGAGGGTAAGGCAGAAGACGCATCAGCTGACAGCTCATCTGACGAGGTCGTAACAGAAGAAAGCCAAGCGGCAGAAACAGCCTCTGAAGCTGAGGCAAGTGAAGACACAGCAGACATCGTTGCTGAAGCCTCTTAAGGCTATCGCTCTTCTTCGATAATTGACATCTGGTCACCGACAGCGATGTGACCAGATGCAACAACCATCGCAAACACCCCCATATCAGGCGCGCCCGTGGCAGCCGTTAAATCTGCAACGAGACCCTTGCGTCTCGTCGCTGTTTTGGGGTCGACCTCAATCGCAGCGCATCTCCCCACTGGTTCGGTAAAGCGAAGGATGGCATCGCCGATACGGGCGTGCTTGCCAATCAGGTCATATTCGGCAAAGGCTTCAAGCCCTTCAAATAAAATATTAAGGCGATAGCGGCGCGAATCAGAGCGGATGCCCATTTTTGTATCGGCCGCGATGAGTGAGGCGCGGTTGCCTAGCGAAATAAAAGGCGTCTTTGTATCTGAAAACCCACCATCTGATAGACGAAACAGACGTGATTCGCCGGGCTCTTTGCCAGCAAAGCCAGAAATAATGTCACAGAATCGCTGGCTAGTCTCTGGCGTGGCTAATGTATCTGAAAATAATATCTCATTGTTATGGGTGATGACCGCCTGATCTGTCACCGAATCATAAGATACATCTAATGCGGCAAGTGATTCATATGTCATTTGCTGCAGAAAATGCGCTTTCTTCAACCACGAATCAGGCGCGGCCTCTCTGCTTGCCGCTGTGCCAGCGCTGATTGCGAACTGACGATCGCCTGATAATAGTGATTCGGATGTCAGAGTGGTATGTGGCAACGCCTGCCCTGAGAGACCTTTCACAGGATAGATCGTAATATCGGTGATTCGAATCATAGGGGCTTAATTGCTGTTTGCGGCGAAAAGGACCTGACCACGGCTGGCCACTTCCTGTTCAATCGAATCAACAATCGTCGCAAAATCGTCTAGCTCATCTGATTCGAGACCTTCTCCAGATGGCAATTTGACGGTGAGCGGATTGACCTGCTTGTTATTCACGAGCACTTCATAATGAAGGTGAGGGCCCGTTGACCGGCCGGTTGAGCCGACATAGCCAATGATTTGACCTTGGCGTACGCGCGCGCCTGCGGTAATGCCATCTGCGATCCGTGTCATATGGGCATAGGCTGTGGCATAGCGGCCTGTATGGCGAATCCGAACATAACGGCCATAATTACCAAACCAGCCTGATTTCTGTACCACACCAGACCCAGCCGCAATAATCGGTGTGCCCTTCGGTGCCGCAAAATCAATGCCACGATGCATGGCATTATAGCCTGTTACAGGGTGGCGTCTCATCCCATATTTAGAAGAAAGTTTTGCGCCAGCGATAGGTGTGCGCATCAATGTGCGAACCGCTGATTGTCCGTCTCTGTCATACCAGCCAACAATTCCGTCGCTATTTTCAAAACGGAAGAATGACATGGTATCGCCAGAAAGACGCAAACCTGCATAATGTAAGGTGCCGGTGTTTAAATCATCTCCTGTGAGCTGATCAATTTCACGCTCATAGAGAAGCTCAAACTCATCGCCGCTTCTGACTTCTCTTTGGAAATCAACTGAGAATCCAAGCACCCGGATGAATTCATCAAGGGCCGAATTTGGTACATCTTGGTCTTCCACCGCATTATAGATGTTATTTTCAATCGTGCCGCTGGCATAGACAAGATAGCGTTGGACAGGGCGAACCGTGCGGAACGCAAACCATGATAAGGCGTCATCAAAAACCAGATAATGGTCAAAATTCGATTTATCTTTGAAGTGGATCCCAACCGGCGACAGATCGCCACTCTGTGAGTCGGTATGATAGGCGATGGCAAAAGTCATGCCAATCTGTAGCCGGCGCACATTGATTCGCTGTTGCATAAGCGAGATTACATTGGCTGCCTCGCGTGAGGAAAAGCCGCCACGCTTGAGGAGGCTTGCCAAGGTATCACCACTTTGCAGTGTCAGCGTTTTCTCCGATGTGGCGCGGCTAGTTGATTCGCGTGCCACCATTTCGCTAACGGTAGCAGTCGACACACCAAAGGCCTCTTCCGGAGACGGGCGGGGTGTTGGCTGCGCAATCGACACATCCGTTGTGCCGTAGGATAGGGTGGGGTCTGGCCGTGTGGTCGGGATAGGTGCGATATTCAAGCGCTGCCCCTGATCATCATAGAGCATATCATCAGGAATTGCGGCCATTGCACTAGGCATAAGGAAGCCGCTGACCAGTGATGCCAGGCAAATCATCCGCGCATATGACCGTAATAGATCTCTCACTTGTTCAAAATCCCCATCTCAGCAAGCTGATATCCAATCCTCGTGGCTATCATTATCGCGGCAAGCCACCCCATAGCCGTTAGCATAAAACCATTATTTGAAGTGAGAGAAAACCCTAAAACAACACACTATATATACATAAGCTACTTTTTTGCTGACTATTTCCCTCAGACCAGCAATGAAAACACAAGTTACCAGATTAAGGCTTGATTATATGAGCATATTGTCGTACCCTATGCCTCCTGTCGCAAGACAAGCTCTTTTCTGAGAGTATCCCCTAAAGCAAAAGCGCTAAGCCTTTGATTTCAGAGGAAAAATTGGAAAAATTAAAAAAATATCAAAAAAAATGAATTTTTTTGAAAATAGGGTTTGACAGTGGGAGGAACGAGGCATATAACACGCCTCACCGCAGCGGAGAACGCCGCTACGGATTACCGGAAAGCAAAGAGATTTGATGACCGGTCGCTGATTGAAAAAGTTGATAATTTGGAAGGGATTCGTGGACAGCGGATTAGCAGAGACATCGTTCTTTGTAATATTATGCAGTCTAAAGAATCCAAGATGAATCATATATTGAATGTAATTCAATGTAGCTCATGGATAAACTTTGGGCAGGCTTTCTTGACTATTTATAGTCAGGTTCGTCTAACCTAAGAGTTTGATCCTGGCTCAGAACGAACGCTGGCGGCATGCTTAACACATGCAAGTCGAACGCTATTTTATAGAGTGGCGCACGGGTGAGTAACACGTGGGAATCTGCCCTTCTCTGCGGGACAACAGTTGGAAACGACTGCTAATACCGCATACGCCCTCTGGGGGAAAGGTCCGCCGGAGAAGGAGGAGCCCGCGTCTGATTAGCTTGTTGGTGGGGTAATGGCCTACCAAGGCGACGATCAGTAGCTGGTCTGAGAGGATGATCAGCC
>WTJA01000101.1 GCA_011524995.1 Alphaproteobacteria bacterium
GCCTGCCATTTTGCTTCGATCTGTGTTGCCTCGTATCGCGACATCAAACTGTTCCTAAGTCGGTTAATATTTCAACACTGATACTGCTAAGAATACTTGGCGTCCATAGGCGATCATACTCGATATAGAACCTCGAGACCGGTTCAACTAACTGCTGCAAGTTTTTACGCAATCCTACAGATTAAACCTGACCACAGATCAGAACATGGAGTCCGTTTCGCGAATTTGACGCGCACGAGACAAGACGGCATCTTCCAGTGCGCGCATAGTTTTTGCATCAGCGGGCCCATTTTTTGTAGCGAGTGCGATCCGGAGTGTTCTTGCGTCTAGAGCTGGCTCACTGACGTGTACAGTTGCACGATACGCTGTTCTGCCTCCGGGCGGGGTGCCGTAGCCCATCACAATAATGCCGGAGAAAGGATCGATGGTCTCAACGGGCATAAAATCGAGTACTTCAAGGGAAGCTTGCCAAATGTAGCGGTTCACTTTCACGGGAGTTGATGCATTATCCGCGTTTAAAGCGTCCCAAATCGTTGATCGGCGCTCATCCTCTGATGCGACTGCACTCAACGTTGTGGGTTTATCTTCACCGATGTTCTTAAATAACTTTGTTTCGGAGCAGGCCGAGATAGTCAGTGTTGCGATCAACATTGAGGCGAATTTTCCACTGCGCATTTGATAATATCCTCTACATTAGCGATTGATTAGCGGAACATAGCATCTGGAGCAAGTGCCCCCAAAACAATTTGAATTTAAAGGGTTGTATCTTTATTGAACCGAAGCAAGGTACTGTGGCAAACTTGCACCACAGAAGTGTTTGTGACGATTGTTTTGGCTCATCATGCTTGAATTAATCCCGTCAAATGGGTGAAACACACCTTGAGCGCGTAGTGACTCGTTAACTGCGTGCGAACGAAACACTGAAAACACGGGAAAGAATCATGAAAAAAGTTCTTCTAACAACTACAGCATTGGTAATGACTGCTGGCGTAGCAGCTGCAGAAGTTTCAATGAGCGGTAAAGCACAAGTAAGTGCAGGCGCAACTGGCAACGATGACATGGCGCTTGAAACACACCTTGACCTAAACTTGTCTATGTCAATGACAGCTGATAACGGCATGACAATGTCAACAGCAATCGGTTATGACTCAGGTAACATGGTTGACGGCGATCACTATGATGGCGACGAAACAGCAGGTTGGGGTGCGACAACATCAGCTCCTTCTTTGACAATCGGTTACGAAGGTTACACAATCACTGCGGATAGCACTGGCGTTGCTGACCTTTACAACGGCGACAAGAACTCAGGTAACCTAGGTGTTGCTGGCTCAATGGGTGATGTATCCTTCGCATTGACAGGTAACATCGGTGGCGACAATACAACTGTAGCGGGCGGCAGCTCATACAGCTTGGGTTACACAATGGGCGACATGACAATCGCTATTGTTGGTTCAGATTCTGCTGACGGCGTCATTAACACTGACGCGATGAAAGCGACAGTCACATACAAAATGGGTGACACAACAATCACAGCTTCATCAGACGACAAAGACGGCGTTGAAACTGTAACAGCAATCGGCTTCTCAACCGTGATGGACTCAATCACTGTTGCATACACAGCGAAAAACACAGAGACAGCTGGCTCAAGCGTTGGCGATCACTGGGACGCATCTATCGCGTACTCTGCTGGCGCTTTGACAGCGTCATTCGCTCTTGACGAAGCAGACAAGTCAACATTGAAAGCGGGCTATGACCTAGGTGGCGGCGCGGACTTGTTCGCAGTCATGGTGAACGGTGCAGCTGCAAACGGCTCAGAAGACTTCCAAGCAATTGGTATCAACTTCGCATTCTAATCACTTGATTAGCACGTGATACGAGAGAGCGGTGCTACGGTGCCGCTCTTTTGCGTAAAGCACAACATCTATCATCTCAGAGATGAAAGGACATACTATGAAAAAAGTCGTCGTAGGTTTGGTACTTGCTCTAACAGTTGCAGCGTGTTCAGCGCCAACAACAGAGCCAGTTGAAACAATGGTTACACCAGAACCAACTTCACAAAAGTTGTAATGGTGAACTGAGCAACACTGTTGCTCACATGAACTATAAGAAAGCGTTGCCGGTGCAGCGCTTTTTATTGTTGTGAACTTGAATAAGCAATGTATGATCGGCGTAGATATAA
>WTJA01000051.1 GCA_011524995.1 Alphaproteobacteria bacterium
TAGGTTCAACTATGTACTTAAACTCAATAAGTTCATCTTCTTGTAGCATTCAAAATCTAACTGGTAGTGTAAATGTGTCACCTCCAGTGACAACACCAGATTACATTATCGCCAGCTACAATTCTCCTGCTACAGGAAATTCTCAACTCACACAAGAAACACTAATTACCGATGGACCCAGAGTTTATAACGGTTCTAGTTGTGATACCCCTGAAATCGATCAATTCCTCTTATGTTATAATAATGCTGCACTAGCAGCTCGCCCTACGTCGTTTGAATGGCAAATGACCCCTGCAGCTGCAGGAGCAATAAATGTGAATACTGGTGAAGTAAGTTGGGATCCAAACTTCACAGGAGTAGCTACTGTACAGGTACGTGCACTTGGTTGTGATGGTCCTTCAGGTTGGAGAATACAAGAGCTAACCGTTTATGGGGCAGATCCTATTTCAGAAACCATAGTACTAACTGGAGCAGGTAATACTGTTGCTGGAGAAACTTTCGATATAACTGTAAATGGGACTACCCAAACATACACCGATCCAGGAGGAAACAATACTGCTGCTTTAGCCATAGCAATAGAAACATTCATTAATGCTCAATTTGCAGCAACTGTTAATGCTACTGCGAATGCTTCAACAGTAGAAGTTGTTGGAGTACCTGCTAATAGTACATTTGAACTTTCAATAACAGATACAAGTGCTAACATTAACTCAATAAGTGTAACGGTAGGAACTGATTCTACAACCGGCCCCTCACAACCAACTAGACCAACACCACTTGAGGCAAATCAATCAAATAGAATCACAGTAGAAATAACTCCAGGTGTAACAAATTACCCTAACGGATTACTTTTCTTACTTACTGTAAATGGGAGATGTTATGACTATACAACTGCAGGAGGTACAGATACACCTCAAACAGTAGCAAATGCTTTAATTGGACAAATTAATCTAGATGCGGACAGAATTGTAAATCCAGGTGCAGTTACAACTTCTGGTGCTCCAATTCAAAGAGCACAATTTGATATTACTGCCAATTATTTAGGCTATAGTGACTATGGTACTGATTTTGTAGTTCGTACGCCTTCACCCCCGCCAGGAAGTGTTGGTACTCTCTTTGGTCCAAGAATTGCACCCCCATCACAGCTTATTTGTGGGGTTGAAGCAGGAGCATTACCAAATTGTGAAACTACTGCTGCAACACCTAACACTCAGTTTTTTGCAGAATCAGAAGATTACCAATATTTAGTTTGGGATTTACCTGCAGGTCAAATTAACCCTGGGATTGGTAGTGTTGGCTCACCTCTTAGTAATGCAACTTCAATTCAATTTACAGAACAGGGTATAGCAGATTGGGAAGCAGGATTCCATGGAACTTTTGCATTAGATGTTTACGCTGTTGGTTGTGATGGAACTAGTTCAGCAATTCAAAGAGAAACAATAACAATATTACCAGAAGCTGTAGCGCCTGATGCAATTGCAGTTGCTGGATCAAGTACACTTCCAAACTGTCCTCCAAGGGCAGGTGATACTACTTCATTTATTATTCAAAATGGGGTAGATGTTACTTGGTCAACAGATAATGCAAATGCAGGTACACTTGACTGTGTAACTGGAGTAATGTCTTGGTCAACAGGTTGGTCTGGGACAGTAAATATTACAGCAACAAGCACTGGTTGTGGAGCTCCAAGTGTATCATTCCCAATTACAGTACCCCCAAATCCATCTGTTCGTTTATTATCGGGTGCAGGTACTGCCAACGCTACATTCTGTGTAGGAGAAGAAGTTTCAATTGCAGCAGGAAATGCTGTTCAATTTACAATTGATGGTGGAGCTACAGGTGCTGTTGTAGATGCTCTTGTAGGTCTTAACGGTCTTCCACCAGGATTAAATGCTAATTTTAGTCCCTCTCAAAAAATAATTGAGGTAACTGTTGGGGCTGGTAATACAGCTGGAGCAGGTGAAAACTTTGAAATATTCATTAATGGAACAAGATACTTTTATACGTCCCTAGCTGCTGGTGAAGACGAAGATACTGTTGCTGCAGGATTAATAAATGATATTAATACCGCAGTAGCACCAAGGGTAAGTCCTGTAACCGCTGGTGTTGGAGCAACGGCTAATGTTATTAGATTAACGCACGATACAGCGTCTACTTT
>WTJA01000110.1 GCA_011524995.1 Alphaproteobacteria bacterium
CCCGCCAAAAGGTCTGATGTCAGCACAAAATTAGCAAAATGCGGCCGTATCACACAAAAAGTGAGGTCAGGATCTAGCGAGGACAGCACTTTGGCAAAGCCTTCAGCAGCACCAAAAATCACACCATTATCTTGTCTCTCAACAAGATTTTCATGATTGCCCTCAATAATTGCGAGATGTGGCATCCCTTAGATATCCCTTGTTCCGATGTCCTCTTTGCGTTTGGCAACAAAGGCGGCAAGAGCCTCTTTACGATCGTCTGGCAATGGCGGCGCCTGATAGGTTTCAAGCAGAGACTGCCATATCTCTGTGGCTCGTTGCGTGGCAGTCTTGCCCCCCTTCTCTAGCCAATTTTCATAATTTGACCAATCCGATAGAAACGGCGTGTAAAACGCATTGCTATAGCGCGCCATCGTGTGAGAGGCGCCAAAGAAGTGACCACCTGGTGACACCTCGGCATGCGCCTCAAGTCCAAAATCATCATCATCAAATGTAACAGGTTGCAACAAGGCTGACATGGCTTGCAACATTTCACAATCAACAACAAGCTTCTCATAAGAGGCGACAAGCCCGCCTTCTGACCATCCTGCTGCATGATAAATCAAATTACCATAACCGGTCACAGCCCCCCATAATGCCATCTGCGTTTCCCACACAGCTTGGGCATCAACGCTTGTCGAGGCAGAACAAGCAGACGTGCGATACGGCACGCCATAGAGACGGGCTAATTGCCCGCCTGCCATATTCGCTAGGCTATTTTCCGGTGTGCCAAAGGCAGGCGCGCCTGATTTCATATCCACATTTGAGGTAAATCCGCCATAAATTACAGGGGCGCCTTTACGCACAATTTGCGTCAACGCCATGGCAAATAAGGCTTCGGCATTTTGCTGGACCAAAGCACCAGCCAATGTCACGGGCGTCATGGCGCCCATCAGGGTAAATGGCGTGATAATCACAGGCTGATTTAACTCTGCCAACGCAATGACGGCCGATGACATTTCGCTATCAAATTTCCGGGGGCTATTGATAGACACATTGGTAATCGCCCCTGGCGTGTCGGCTAAATCCTCAACCGAACAGCCTCGCGCAATGGCTATCATCTGTGCGGCATCAAGCACGCGTTCGCGGCCGATAGACATAGATAGGAACGGCTTATCTGATAAGGTGAGATTGGCAAAATTAGCATCGAGGTGCCTTGTATTAACTGGCAAATCTGTGGGGCTGAGCGTTTGATTGCCAAAAAAGTGAATACAGTTAAAAGACTGGCCTAATTTGATGAAATTCTGATAATCGGCAAAATTGCCTGCCCGCCGACCCGAAATAGCATCATCCACATTTGGGGCCCCTGATACCATCCCGAAATGAATGTGATTACCGCCTAGTAAAAGAGAGCGCGCCTGATTTGTGCTATAGACCTCAACGCTGGCTGGTGCAGAGCTGATGAGCGCGTCAATCGTCTCACCATCTAGCCTGACTATATGCGTTTCTTCATCGACCAACGCCCCCACCGACTGATAGAGTTTACGCGCCTCTGGGCACATCACCTCAATACCATAATCGGCCAATAATGATTTTGATTTTTGGTCAATTTGCGCGAGTTGGGCCTCACTTAAGGGGGCATGCGGCGCCATGTGATTTTGCACCCGCTGAAATGGCGTTTGTGCCAAAGAAAATGAGGCGGAGTCGTCTGAAGAGGTGGCGTGGCGTCTGCCGCTTCGTCGGGGCATTATGGTAATCCTATATAATCTACGATAGCTTCATCAGAGACGAACCAGCATAGAGAAATAAGATAAATGCGACAATTCCTTGCCGCATTTTGCCCTTATTTTTTCATGATGCTAAGATGGCTTATGCTTCTGTTGGGCCGCCCGCCTCTGCCCAGCTTGAAAAGCCGCCAATATTATAGACTTTTTCATAGCCCATTTCTTTTAAGGTGCGGCCTGTTAGCGCTGCCATGCCGCCAGCGGCACAGACTAACAGTATTTCCTTATCTTTTTGCAAGGCGTCATTGTGAAAATCTGTTGTCTCATCAGCGGCAAACTCAATAAAGCCACGCGGAATGCGCAATGCGCCTTTGATGGTGCCCGTGGCTTCAATCGCTTTGCCATCTCGCACATCGATGATCACCACATCATCCTGGCCATATTTTGCAATGGCGTCTTCGGCTGATAGCCGCTCAACCATTTGGTTTGCTTCCTCTAAATATCCCATCGCTGTTTTCATGTAACATCCCTTTCCCTATGATGTTTTGGCCGCATTTCTGTCACTATTATGTGGCCCTATCTTGGGTAAGAGCAAGCCTTGTTTGCCCCTCTTCAAATTTGCTTGTCAGAAAAAATAAATCACACTACTTGTTTAACCATCAGCTGATGGCTACGTCAGACATAGTTATAACAAACCAAACCAACATGAGGTGATGTCATGGATGCTCGTCAATTCTATATTAATGGCGCTTTTGTAGACCCCATTGCCGGCACTGAGCTTGCGATTATGAACCCATCACATGACACCGCATGTGGAACGGTCATGCTTGGCGGCACAGAGGATGGCGAGGCAGCGATTGCGGCGGCAAAGCATGCCTATGCAAGCTGGTCGCAAACATCATTGGCAGAGCGCGTCGCATTGGTTGAAGCGATTCTTGCGCAATATAACGCCCATGCTGACGAGATGGCAGACGCTATTTCCGTTGAAATGGGCGCCCCCATTGATTTTGCGAAATCTAGCCAAGTGACAGCTGGCAGCTGGCATATCGAAAACTTCCTGATGGCTGTGAAAGATATGTCTTTGACGGAACCACTTGGCGACCATGCCCCAAATGATATGCTTGTCTATGATCCCGTTGGTGTAGTGGCGCTTATCACGCCATGGAATTGGCCGATGAATCAGGTAACGTTAAAAGTGATACCGGCCCTATTGGCAGGCTGCACCATGGTGCTGAAGCCATCGGAAATTGCGCCACTCTCAACACAAGTCTTCTCTAAAATCATGCATGCGGCAGGTGTGCCGGCAGGTGTCTATAACATGGTACATGGCGATGGCGCCGGTATTGGCACCTTGCTATCAGGCCATGAAGATATTGATATGGTTTCTTTCACAGGCTCCACGAGAGCCGGTCGCTTAATCTCTGAGAATGCTGCGAAAACATTAAAGCGTGTCCATTTGGAATTAGGTGGCAAAGGCGCGAATATCATTTTTGACGATGCCGATGAGAAGGCGGTGAAGCGTGGCGCTATCCATTGCTTTAACAACACCGGTCAATCATGCAATGCCCCAACCAGAATGCTTGTTCACAAAAGCCGCTATGATGATGCCGTTGCGACTGCGAGCTCTGTGGCCGCGATGATGGCGCCTAATCATGCTGAAAAAGAAGGGCGTCACATTGGTCCGGTTGTGAGCCAGATGCAATTTGATAAGGTGCAAAATCTTATTCAGGTTGGCGTTGATGAAGGCGCAACACTTGTTGCAGGTGGTACTGGCAAACCAGATGGCTTGGAGGATGGCTATTTCGTCAAACCGACAGTCTTTGCTGATGTGAATAATGATATGACGATCGCACGTGAGGAAATTTTTGGCCCTGTGCTATCTATCATTCCGTTTGAGACAGAAGAAGAAGCCATTGCCATTGCCAATGATACTGATTACGGGCTGACAAATTACATCCAATCTACTGACCCAGAACGTGTCCGCCGTGTCGCTCGTCAGCTGCGCTCCGGCATGGTTGAAGTCAATGGTAAGAGCCGTGGCCGCATGTCACCCTTTGGCGGCGTAAAGGCCTCAGGTAATGGGCGCGAAGGGGGCCGCTGGGGCATTGAAGACTTCATGGAAATCAAAGCCGTATCTGGATGGGATGCCTAATGCCTATTATTCGGGTGGAAATGCTCAAAGGTCGTACAGCCGAGCAAAAACAAGAGTTAGCGGATAATCTCACCACAGCTTTCATTGAGAGCTGTGGGGGAAATGCCGAAAAACTCAATATTATTATCACAGAAGTTGATAGTGAGAATTGGGCCATTGGCGGCGCGCTGCTCGCAAATAAGGCATCTAAAACAACAAGCTGAGAATCCCAAAAGTGCTAATAGCCCCAAGCAAAGCGATGGGTAATTTACGAATGAGTGCCAATAACGCTAGCCCAACCAAAAGCCCTGCCAGACGATGCGGCAGGGCAGAGGTGGCAAGCAATCCTGTTGGTGCAACCATTAAATGCATCATGACAGCGCCCAGCAGCGAATAGGCTAACATATTGATAAGCCGCATGATGAGGCTATCAGCATCAACTTTCTGATAAATCAAAACGCCTAAAAACCGCCAAACAAAGGTAGCGATGATGGCAAGTCCGACAGCGGCGGCACTATAATACTCAGCGCTCATGATGGCCTCGCTGCTTTCCTTGTTTCGCATCATCTCGAAAGGTAAGGGCGAGCGCCAGGCCACCACCGGCAAATCCAGCCACAAAGATAGCGCCCTGCCCCATAAAGGGCATCAATATAACGACAAATAGGCCGCCAAACATGACCGCCAAGCGGTTTACCTTTGCCTGACCAGATAAAGCGAGCAAAATCAAATAAAGAGGCGTGATGAATATTAAGACCCGCAATAGCGGCGGCGGCATGATATCACCAATGTAAAAGCCAAGTGCCGTGCCACAAAGCGAAAATGAAAATATCACAATCGTAAAGGCGATATAGTACCGCGTCAGTTCGTGTGGGGCGAGATGCCCCTTTAATTGCCCCATGCGCAACCAAGCGGTTGCTGCCATAAAATGAAACAATAACATATGCTTCCAAGCGGGTATTTGTTGGTGCTTTATGCCCATGGAATCGCTGGCTGATATCACCATGAGAAGCATCCGCATATTCGCCATTGTCACCGCTAAGAAAATGAGGATAAGGCTACTGCTGCTCGCAAAAAGACCAACCATAGCCACCTGACCAGGAAGGCCCCACACACCAGCGGTACTAAGCATCGTCATAAGTAGCGACAGACCAGCTTCTTTGCTCATGGTCGCAAAGCCTAGCATGGTCGCAGCGAGCGCCAAACCTGGCAGACCCGCTGCATCACGAGCCCCCTGGCGCACTTCTGGATGAGATAAGACAGAAAACAAATGCGAGATACCCTAACAGACATGGTGCGATGGCAAATTACTATATCGCTCGCATGAAATCTATGATAGCTTTGCCTGCTTTCTTCGTTTCGTTCGCTTATGCCTTTCTGAGGCATCATTTCGTAACAAAAAATACAGCTATCGTAATATTTGGGCAGGGTTTGGCCATGGCGCTTTTAAAAATCGACGGTCTCACAAAGACATATGAAAATGGCTTTCAGGCCCTGAAATCTGTCAATTTGGAGGTCAAAGAAGGGGAAATCCTAGCATTACTTGGTCCCAATGGCGCAGGTAAAACAACGCTTATTTCAGCGGTGTGTGGCCTGACTAATGTCACGTCTGGCTCTATCACCGTTGGTGGCCATGATGTGCATAAAGAGCCACTTGCTGCCAGGCGCCAAATCTCGCTTGTGCCGCAGGAAATCATGATTGAACCCTTCGAAAAAGTGAGTGGCACTGTGCGCTTTTCGCGCGGGCTGTTTGGCCTTGCGCCTGATGAGGGTCGCATTGAAGCGATCTTAAAGCGCCTGTCCCTCTGGGATAAGCGTGATAATCGGAATATGACACTGTCAGGCGGTATGAAGCGCCGCGTTCTCATTGCCAAAGCGCTGAGCCATGAGCCTAAATTACTCTTCCTAGATGAACCGTCAGCTGGTGTTGATGTTGAGTTGCGCAATGATATGTGGCGCGTTGTAGAAGAGCTTAAAAAAGAAGGTGTGACGATCATTCTCACCACGCATTATATCGAAGAGGCGGAGGAAGTCGCCGATCGCATTGCCATCATCAATCATGGTGAGATTTTGCTCGTCGAGGAAAAAGACGCGTTGATGAAGCGGCTGGGACAGAAGGAATTAGCCCTCGAAATGCAGGAACCTATCTCTGCTATTCCGAAAAGCCTGTCTCATCATAATCTGAGCCTCTCAGATGATGGTCTGACCTTAACCTATCTATATGACACCAAGGCCGATAGCTCTGATATTCCAGCCCTATTGGCTGATATCAATAAGGCTGGCCTCGCAATCAAAGATCTACAAACACATACAAGCTCATTGGAAGATATTTTCGTGAGCCTCGTTCAAAAGGATGCCGCGTCATGAACCTTCACGCCGTAAAAGCCATCTATATCTTTGAAATGCGACGCACCTTCCGCACCTTGGTGCAGTCCATCATCTCACCTGTCTTATCAACAAGCCTCTATTTCATTGTTTTTGGCTCAGCGATTGGCACAAGAATTGATACCATTGACGGGGTCGCCTATGGCGCCTTTATTGTGCCGGGGCTGATTATGCTATCGGTCCTAATGCAGTCTGTTACGAACGCATCGACTGGTATTTATTTTCCTAAATTCATCGGCTCTGTTTATGAATTACTCTCAGCGCCTGTGACCGTGACAGAAATAATCCTTGGCTATGTCGGGGCAGCAGCGACCAAAGCCTTTATGATTGGCATCATCATACTCGGCACATCCTATGCCTTTGTTGATGTGCAAATTGCCCATCCTATTTGGATGCTTTTATTCCTCGCTGTGACCTGTATCAGCTTTGCCATGTTCGGCTTCATCATTGGGATTTTAGCACGCAATTTTGAGCAATTAAACCTAGTACCAATGCTGATCATCACGCCACTGGTGTTCTTAGGCGGCAGCTTTTATTCGATTTCGATGCTTCCCCCCTTCTGGCAAACAGTCACTTTATTTAACCCTGTCGTGTATCTGATTTCGGTGTTCCGTTGGTCATTCTTTGGGGTGGCTGATGTCTCTGTTCCTGTCAGCGTGACCGCCATCTTGGTGTTCTTAGTCGTTTGTATTGCGGCCATTCACTGGATTTTCCGCACAGGATATCGGTTGAAATATTAACGCATGACACATACCCCATTTTTATATGCGATGGTCATCTTCAGCTGGTCGACCAGTTGGCTCCCCTTGAGTTGGCAATCGGTTGAAGTGGCGCCAGAAGTGGCAGTGTTTCATCGCTTTGTAATAGCCACACCTTTGATGCTAATTTTGGCGCTACGAGCTGGTCAGGGCTTCCGCTATCATTGGCGCCATCATTTGTTCTTTATCGCCACAGGTATTTGCCTGTTCAGCACTAACTTCACCCTATTTTACTATGGGTCGTTATATGTCGCCTCTGGCATGTTGGCCGTGGCCTTTGCCACAGCGTCGCTAATCAATATTTTGCTAACATCTCTCAAAGATTGGCAAAGACCGCCACCGCTACAACTTCTAGCCGCCATCATTGGATTGAGCGGTGTTGGATTTGTCTTCTGGCCAGAAATTAGCCTCAGCCCCCAAGGCTGGACCGGCCTTGCCTTCTGCATTACTGGCACCTTGTTCTTCTCAACCGGCAACCTTGTATCGGCCCATTTGCAAAAACGCGCTATCCCCGTCTTTGCGGCAAGCAGTTGGGGCATGTTCTATGGCGCGTTACTTCTTGGCCTTTTCAGCTTGCTGCGCGGCCATGACTTCACCCCTGCTTTCACCCTGCCTTATCTCGGCGGATTAATGTGGTTGGCCGTCTTCTCCTCTGTCTTAGCATTTGCCTGCTATTTGACTTTGGTGGGACGTATTGGGGCTGGCAAAGCAGGTTATGTGACAATCATTTTCCCGATATTTGCGCTTCTCATCTCAACCTTATTTGAAGATTATAGTTGGACAGCCCCCGCTGTGATCGGGATTTGTCTTGTGGTTGGAGGGAATTGGTTGATGATGCGCGCGAAATAGACAGGCGCTAGCGTGTAAATGTCTTCCAGCTTTGCCAGTCAAAGGCGTGATCATGCGGGCCATGGTCTCGCAAATGCTGCAACCGCGCAAACGCCTCATCACTCGTTGGCATCTCCGGCCCCTCTAAACGCCACAACACAAATGACTTTTCCTGCGGCGCTTCGAAGAATTCCCGTCCTCGCTG
>WTJA01000108.1:0-20815 GCA_011524995.1 Alphaproteobacteria bacterium
TCGTGATGTTGTATTATCGCTAGGATAATCACTTTCATCTAACCGATAGAAATCATAATGGGCGAGGGGCATAGACCATCTCGCCCATTGACTTTTGACCCCCGCTTAGCGATGGTTGGGGGTCTTTTTTGTGCCATGGTGTGATCGTTGTTTTATCCAATTTCCCGCTCTTCAGCTAAACTTGTACCAGGTGTTTCAACTGTTGAATTGCTTGTCGCGATGACCATTTTGGCGACGGCCGCCATTGGTGTTTTTGGCTTCATCACGCAGACAGAAAACAACCTCTTCCAATCACGCAATAACTTTGTGGACCAGCAGGCTGACGAGGCGCTTGGCGCGCTCTTATATGAAGATTTCATCACCTCAGGTCTCACCGATTCTACCATGGTAGATGATTACAAATCGACAGATGCCAGTTTTCAGGGGACAGAGCTTGCTCTTTTGACCGTTCACGGAAATCAGTCGCGCTTCGCCGATGGGCAGACATCAGCCAAATGTCGCCTCACATCTGCCACAAGCGAATTGATAGGATCTGTGAGCTTTGCCGCTGATTGTGTCACAATTCCAGAAGGCGATGCTGATAACATCACGATTGCTCAGGCAATCAATAATGTCCTAGATATGGGTGTCCCTATTTCCTTTGGTGTTGAAAATGCGGGCGGTCTCTGCTCATCAACGCAGAAAATTCCAGATGCCAATGCGGATCCAGGCGCCATTGCAACATTGATTGTTGATGACGTCCAATGTCTCAGCAGCCCTGTTACCGGTCAGCCCTCTGTTGGATCTGAAATTATCTTTCCCCGTTTCGTAACCTACAGTGCTGAAGACCCAAATCGGTTCCATACCTCGTTGATCGAAAACTCAACAGGCAAGTCAACAGGTCTTTCTATCACTGGTCCAAACAGCATAACAGCGCCATCAGGTGTCAGCCGCGGCGTCACTGATTTCTTATTATCAGCCCTTGTTGATAATGCCACCGCCGTTGTCACATTTGCAGCTGCACAACTACAAACGCAATTATTAATCGCAGATCATCATGGCACAACAGTTGTGGGTGATAACTCATCTTCTGTGACTTTGACTGGTACAATTGAGAATTTGAAAGAGGCCATTCGTGACTTCTTCTATCGGTCACCAGATGGGTATTTTGGGGCTGATACATTGACTGTGTCTGTGCGGTCTGGCTCACAGCGTTCGACGCTATCTGTGCCAGTGGATGTCACGCCAAATTGCGGTGGTCAAACAAATGGTACGGCTACCCGTTTTGATCTTGGCTATTTGGATAATGGCTCAGGCACGCCGATATTTGATGAGAGCACCGCTACCTTTATCACGACGGTATCAATCGTCGATGATTCATCTCCTACCCACTATTATGGCTATTGCGATCCCGATAATGGTGATGATTATCGTTATGACTATGCCACTGGTACGGTGGTCTCAAACAATACTTGCGGTACCGTTGGCACAGAAGTCTATCAAGATTATTCAAGCCGATTGATGAGAGAAAATGGCGTAGCTGTGAACCAAAATCGCGCCATTAACATTGCGCTTTATGAAGAAAATGATCAGATGGGACAAGACCGATTTGCCTTAATCGTTGTCTTGGATTCCTATCAAGGAATTTGCAATAACGGTCTGCCAACAGGTGTAACTTTTGCCGACAAATTAGCAAGTGCAAGAAGTACGGGTTTTGCGCTGCGTGCCGAAGATTTTAAAAATAATCTAGGCAGCCTGCCTTTCACTTGGAATAAAACCATTGATACAAGTACTCAGTCAAAGAAAGATGATCAGCGCTGCAAAGTTGTGTTCCGCCTGTCTAATATGGAGCCAGGACGAAATCTGGATGCCACCTCTGATTTGCATACTTTCACCGATGATCCCGGTGAATATACAGGTACGATCGGGTCTGATGGCACATTAACCGCTCATGCAAGCTGGCGAAATCCGATTGATGGTGTTGTGATTCCGTTGCGTGTGACAAACACAAGTACAACACCTGTCCAATTGCGTAACTATACATTTGGTAATCCTATCTTTGAATTGATTTGGTGGGATACTTTGAATGCTTGGAATGTGCGGTCGGTGAACACCACAACCAACACGATTGAATATCAGTCTTTCAGTTTCAGTCCTGGTGGGCCTGACCAAACACAAGCTATTCGCCTTAATATTAACCAATCAAGACAATGTAGCTAATCATGATACAATTGCGCCGCTATTTCTCGTTACGTCAGTTTAGTGAAGGGTTTTCACTCGTAGAATTAATGGTGACAATCACCCTAATGACGGTGGTTGGGGCAAGTATCTTTACAATGATGCAATATCTTGAGCGCAGCCGTGTTCGGATTGAAACCTCCGCCGAGTTGCTCGATGATATTGACCAGGCAGAGCTCTTCATTCGCTCAAAATTCCGGTCGTCAGATCGTATGGTTTTCAATCGTGATTTTGTTAATCCTCTACCAGAATTCTACAGCGCTGAATGTTTGATGCTCTTGCGCCGTGAGGCCAAAGACAGATCAGGTGTCAATTTTGTGAATACATCTGGTCATGTTGAGATTGAAAATTATCGCGGCCCTGGTATGGGGTCGGATTTCACAGTTGGGCTGTGGTTTAAAAGAGATAACGCCACACATACCACCCGCGAGACGATGGCCAGATGGGGTTTTATGACTTTGTCTGACAATAGCTCCATTAGCTTGGACCTCTTGGAAACAGGGCAAATCGCCTTCCGTTTCGGGCAGTCAGGTGGTTATGTTCATCACCCTGCGGGATTGAATGATAATCGCTGGCACCATATGACCGTGACCTTTGATAATGTCACAAGTGCCGGCAATATTTCAGCAGCGTCATTTAAGATTTACGTTGATGGGTTCCCTTATGAGGTCTCCTTGTCAGATCCCATTATTCCGCTGCTCATTGATAATGCCACCTCATCCGATGAATTCACTCTGGCAAAGCCACATATCGGTGATAACGCCTCCGCCTTTGGCGGCGTGTTATCAGATCTGCAGGTCTATTCCTCCTATGCCACCGCGGATAAGGTAACCACTATCTATACCGATGGCGGTGTTCCGCTGCAGATGGAAAAAGACATTCATTTCCGCTTAGATAGCGTGATGATTGATAACCTCGCTGATGTAGCTGGTGATAATTACACAGGCGTTTTGGTCAATCATAATTTGACCAATAAAATTGTGACCACAACAAGCGAGAGATATATTGGTGACGTCTTTGCCATGGTTGATTTGCCAAATGATGGCAATGATACTTATGCGCTGATGCATCGTGCTGATCATAATGATTGCCCGCCAAATGAAAATCAAATTGGCGGCTTCAAGCAGGTGACACAAGATATCTTTGTTCGTCCACCTGCCGATGTGTTTTTTGATCGCTCTGCGTCTAATGCCAATGACATTATTGTGAATTATGGTTTCAGCTCTGGGACTGGCAGTACATCAGTGACCTATCAGGCACAACCTCGCAAGTTGGCGTTAAATAAGAAGTTTTTTGATGAGGATTTCTGTCGTGCGGATCCTAACCTTGTGTTGTCTGCACCGCCTGGCGTTACCAATTGTCCTATCCAGGAAGGCTTTGCTTATATTGCTACCGACTATGATAATCTATCTGATGAATTATTCATTCCTGGCGCGCAATATTGGGCCGATAACCAAACCTACTACAACATACCAGGTGCCCCTGATGGCATGCTTGCCACCTGGAGCAGTGATACAGGGGTGATGACTTTCCGTCTCGATAATGGGTCTGCAGTACAAATCAAAGAATGGGAAAAGACGATGCGCCAATTGGCCTATCGCCCATTACTAGAAGATTATACACCAACAAAGGAATTGGTTATCTCATTAGGGCAATTGCCGATGCTTGTTGATGGGGAATATCATTTCTATGATTTTGTTGAGGTTGACCAAGGTGTGACAGTCGATTGGGAAGCATCACAGACAGCGGCGAATAATACAATGTTCTGTGGCTATGCTGGCTATTTGGCAACACCAACCTCTGCAGAAGAAAACTCATTCTTGATTGAACGTTTCAGAAAATCAACGGGCGCTGTCCCTGCTGGTTGGATTGGCGGATCAGACGTTGCGACGCCTGGCACATGGGTCTGGGAAACCAACAGCCCTGAAGCTGGCGTTCAATTCTGGGATCAAACGAATATGAATTCAGGTGATGCCTCTGGTCAGCCACGTGCTGCGGATGGTAGTGCCGTCACAACGGCAGACTTTGTTCTAACAGATTGGGTGTCAATACCTGGTGATGCACCTGGTTTGACACGGCGCACAACGACATCTACTGCAACAAATGTGGCATTGCATTATCAAAATTGGTCAACCAAAGAACCTAATAATGCGAATGGATCACCCAGCTTAAATTACGAGCCTTATTTGCAGATTGTCGGTTCGACAGGGGGGAATGGCTATTGGAATGATTTGCCCGATAACCTGCCATGTCAGGATAATCAATATTACGCACCCTGCGGCTATTATGTGGAATGGGGTGGGCATCCAGGCTTGTCACTTAACTCGCTTGTTTATAAGCGGGTGGTTGACCTGTCTGTCCAACGAGAATTCTGCGCGCAGAACTAACCGGTCATCACCGGCAGGTTACGCCTAATATTCATTGAGGTTTAATGTGTAGAAACTGCCTTGAATATTGGCAAGCTCGCTTGTGAACACTGAGATACCAAAATTATCAGCAATCGCACAGCTAGCGACAAGATAGCGGTGATAGCGGTCATCACCGCTTGTTCCCTTATCCACGACAAAGGTTGTGGTGCGTCTCGTCCCGATGGATGTCACAGGGGCGACTGCCGCATTGGTCAGGAGCGTCAGCGAATTGCCAGCTCCAATAAGGCTTGGGTCAGCGGCATTAATACGCGCTTGGCATGGTTGCGCCATCGCGGTGCTTGCCGGTGTATGTGTGGTGTTAAAATAGCCAGGCGTGCCCCCAGATGATTTGGTAAGATACACAGCCAATTCCAGATTTTCACGCGCATCATTACTGAGGTTCACAACCACCTGCTGTTTAACAGCTGATTCTTGGCTGGTGCCCACCACATTCATGAGCGGGATAGCAGCCACGGTCATCACAGAGACAATCAGTACCGCGGCAACTAGCGCAAAGCCGTCTTCTTGTTTTTGCAATTTTAGCCACTTTTCCATGTCCTGCCTCTTGCTCTATCGCTAAGCCACACTGCCATCATGGTAAATGAGATACATCTAAAATGACAGATAGAAAATCATCACTTTGGGTGACATGACTTGATTTTTAGCGCCAGCTATGGCCAATAGGGGCAAATATCACAGCGCGGCTTGAGAAGGAAAAGGGCAAGGCAATGAATATTGATAAAATCGCAGTCGGTAAAAATCCACCAGAAGATGTAAATGTGATCATTGAGATTCCAGCTGGTGTGTCACCTGTGAAATATGAAGTGGATAAGGATTCAGGCGCGTTAATCGTTGACCGTTTTATCCATACACCGATGCATTATCCTGTGAATTACGGCTTTGTGCCTCATACATTGTCAGATGATGGTGATCCGATTGATGCCTGTGTTTTGACACCTGAGCCAATTGTTCATGGCTGTGTGATCGCAGCGCGTCCTATTGGTGTCTTGATGATGGAAGATGAATCAGGTCAGGATGAGAAATTGCTCTGTGTGCCTGTTGATAAGTTACATCCGCTTTATAAGGACGTAAAATCAACATCAGATCTTCAGCCTATCATTCTTGAGCAAATCGCACATTTCTTTGAGCATTACAAAGATTTAGAAAGCGGCAAATGGGTGAAAGTTGTCGGCTGGGAAGGTCCTGAAAAAGCAGCTGAGATGATTCAAGCAGCGATGGACAGAGCGGCAAAATAAGCGGCGATATACTTAGTATTTATAAAATTTGCGGGTGCGGGGTGAAAGCCCCCACCCGCTTTTTGTTGCCGCAATAATAGTGGTCCGCTTAAAATTATCTTGTGTCATACGGCGCAAATAGCCGCTTTTATCCTGCGCCAATATATCAGCAAAGCTAATGCCCTGCGTGTGACCCTCTTCGGCAAGGCGTGAAAAGCACATCATAATCCGCTTCAAGCTCATAACGCATCCTAGGTGATGGTGTATAGGCTCAATATAAGGGCAATTTTGGCTTCTGCCAATTAGTAGATGTGACAAGATGTTCAAGCTATGATATCTTAGGAGTGTCTAATACCGTTTGTTGGGAGAGAGCCTTGTGTCAGCAAGGCCGCCGAAGGAGCAACGCCTCAGGAATCTCTCAGGCAAAAGAACCGCAGATGGTAGACAATCTGGAGAGCGGCCCAAAAGGCCCACCGACGGGGATAATAAGCAGTTTTGCTTATGAAACTCTCAGGTCCCATGACAGATGAGGCATGTTTTTTACGCTCTTGCAAAAGAGTGCCACAACAGGTCTGTCATGAGGTAATATTTATGAAACATATTGCAGTTATTGGCGCGGGGATCACAGGGATCTCAACAGCGTTTGTGTTGGCATCACGCGGCTATCAAGTCACTATATTCGATAAGAATCGCTATGCTGCTATGGAAACATCCTATGCGAATGGTGGCCAGCTCTCGGCGTCTAACGCCGAAGTATGGACGAGATGGCAAACCATTTTCAAAGGGTTGAAATGGATGCTGAAATCTGATGCGCCCTTACTCGTAAACCCCAAACCATCTTGGCATAAATATGGGTGGATGATGGAATTTATGCGTGAGATTCCAAATTATGAAGCTAATACAATTAAGACCGCAGAGCTTGCGATACGGTCTCGTGAATTTATGACGGAGATGGCGGAGCAAGCGGGTATTGAGTTTAACCGCGTCAATCAAGGTATCTTACATTTCTATGATGATGAGGCTGAATTTAAACATGCTGATTATGTAACCTCATTATTGGCCAAGGGCGGATTAGAACGCCGCCGGCTTACCGCATCTGAGGTCTATGAAATTGAGCCTCATATCAAGTCAGAGGTGATTGGCGGTTATTATACCCCATCAGATTTCACAGGTGACATTCATAAATTCTCCACAGGCTTGGCAAAGGCCTGTGCTGATAGAGGTGTGACATTCCACTGGAATCATACGGTGAAATCCTTAGATCCGAAAAATGGCTCGCCTGTTATCACAGCCAAAGATGGGGCGGGTGAGATTGTAACCGAAAGCTTCGATGGCGTTGTGATTTGCGCTGGTGTCAGAAGCCGTGATTTTGCGGCGCAAGCTGGTGATAGAGTGAATATTTATCCAGTGAAGGGCTATTCAATTACCGTAAATCTGCAAGATGAGATGTCGCGCAATGCCGCGCCGCTTGTAAGTTTGCTCGATGATAGAGCGAAGATTGTGACAGCGCGTCTTGGTGAAGACCGGTTCCGCGTGGCAGGTACGGCTGAATTTAATGGCTATAACTATAATATTCGTGCCGATAGAATTGCGCCTTTGACCAAATGGGTGGAACATAATTTCCCTGATATTAATACCGAATATGTGGTGCCATGGGCAGGGTTACGCCCGATGATGCCAAATATGATGCCGCGTATCGGGACAGGCAAAGCCAAAGGGATTTTCTATAATACCGGCCATGGTCACTTAGGGTGGACCTTATCTTGTGTGTCGGCTCATATGGTATCCGACACGATTATGGGCGCTGATAATCAATAAGCTCGTCGCTTGCCCTTTGGTCATGGTTTGCGCTACATAAGCGACAGGCATATGATGAAAGGGGCAAGCGATGCAAATCTCACTCACAAGACCAGATGATTGGCACCTCCATTTGCGTGATGGCGCTATGTTAGAGGCTGTCTTGCCTTATGCCGCGCGTGACTTTGGGCGTGCGATTGTGATGCCAAATCTCGTGCCGCCTGTGGTGACTGTTGCAGATGCCATGGCGTATCGGGAGCGTATTCAGGCGGCAATGCCAGAGGGGGCAGATTTCACCCCTTTGATGGTGCTTTATTTAACCGAACAAACTGACCCGCAAGATGTCAAAGCAGGGATTGAGCAAGGTGTCATTAGCGCCGTGAAATTATATCCAGCTGGCGCGACAACGAATTCTAGCAGTGGTGTGCGGAATATGGCAAATGTCATGCCTGTTCTCGAAGTAATGGCAGAGCATGGTTTGCCGCTTTGCGTGCATGGGGAGGTCACTGATTCCGACATTGATATTTTTGATAGAGAAGCAGTCTTTATCGACCGTGTTCTAGACCCGCTTGGGCGTAGCCTTCCCGAACTACGTGTTGTCTTTGAACATATTACGACCAAACAAGCGGTGCAATATGTCCAAGAGGCTAGCCGGGCGCTTGCTGCCACAATCACCACACATCATTTATTCATCAACCGTAATGCCTATCTCGCAGGTGGTATTAAGCCGCATTATTATTGCTTGCCAGTCGCCAAACGTGAAATTCATCGCCGCGCCTTGGTGGATGCGGCTATCTCTGGTGATCCGCGTTTCTTTTTAGGGACAGATTCCGCCCCTCATACCGATGCCAATAAGCTGCAATCTTGTGGTTGTGCTGGCATTTTCACAAGCGCCAATACAATGGCTTGTTTGGCGCAGCTCTTTGAACAAGAAGAGGCGCTTGATAAATTAGAGGGCTTCACAAGTTTGCATGGGCCAGCTTTTTATAAATTGCCCCCTAATCAATCGCAGATTACATTACAGCGTCATGAAGCGCCGGTCTCCTTTGGGTCTCACATTGATACCGAAGAAGGGCCGGTTACAATCTTTGACCCACTGACGCCCATCTATTGGGATGTGGTGCGCTCTGACTAAGACAATTTCAGCGGTAAGATGTGAATTATATTGAAGAGATTACCCTTTTGCCGTTAAGCTAAAATGACAAGATTTTGTGGTGCCAGACAGGCGTTGTCGTCACCCAATAATATGGAGGAACCCCCTATGAAATCACTGAAGCTTTCTCTTGTGTCTGCCGCCTTGCTAGGTCTGTATGGCGCACAAACAGCCCATGCCTCAGGCGAGTTAAATATTTATAATTGGTCAGATTATATTGCTGAGGACACGATTGCCAATTTTGAAGCTGAGACAGGCATCAAAGTTGTTTATGACGTGTATGATTCTAACGAAGTGCTTGAAGCAAAGATGCTGGCAGGCTCATCAGGCTATGACCTTGTCGTGCCAACAGCTGACTTTCTTGCGCGCGGCTTTGAGTCAGGCGCTTATCAAAAGCTTGATTTGAGCCGTCTTGCCAATTTGGGCAATCAAAGCAAGTCTGTCGCCGCACAGGCTGAACAGACTGTGGGTGATGACAATTCAGGTGTCGTCTATATGTGGGGCACAACTGGTGTGGCTTATAATGTGGATAAGGTGGCAGCCATCCTTGGTGATGATGCGCCAACAGATAGCTGGGGTCTTGTCCTTGACCCACAATATGCCTCTCAATTGGCTGATTGTGGTATCGCTATTTTGGATGCGCCGACAGATGTCTTGCCAAATGTCATGGCCTATCTCGGAAAAGATGGTCGTTCAACAGACGCCGCTGATTTCCAAGCAGCTGGTGACGTGTTGAATGCGGTGCGTCCTTATTTGCGCTATATCCATTCGTCACAATCAATCAATGACATCGCCAATGGTGATCTCTGTGCTGCCATTATGTGGTCAGGTGATGCATTCCAAGCCGCTTATCGCGCGGAAGAGGCTGAAAATGGCCAGGTGATTGATTATTATATTCCGAATGAAGGCACAAATATGTGGTTCGATATGATGGCACTACCTGTCGATGCCAAAAATATCGATAATGCTTACAAGTTCATTGACTACATGATGCGTGCTGATGTGGCTGCGAATAACGTCAATTATGTCTGGTATGCCAGCGGTAACGAGGCAGCCAATGATATGATTGATCCTGAGATCCTTGAGCATCCTGGCATCTATCCAACAGCCGAAGCACAAAAGAACTTGTTCGTTGTGCCTGTCTATGATGCGAAAACGGACCGCGTGATCAATCGCGTTTGGTCACGTTTCTCAGCCGGTAACTAGGCCGCGTCCAAGGGGGGCAAATTATGGCGCCCTTTATTGAAATACATGAAATCACCAAGAAATTTGGTGATTTTATCGCCGTTGATAACCTGTCTCTTACCATTGAAAAAGGGGCCCTCTTTTGCTTATTGGGGGGATCAGGGTGCGGCAAAACCACCTTATTGCGGATGCTGGCCGGCTTAGAAGCCCCCAGCTCTGGCAGTATCAAAATCGATGGTATAGACATGCATCAGGTGCATCCTGCCGACAGACCCGTCAATTACATGTTCCAAAATTATGCGCTGTTCCCGCATATGTCGGTGGCACGCAATATCGGCTATGGGTTGCGCCGCGCGGGCGTGAGCGGCGCCGCTTATGATGAGCGTATCACAGAGATGTTGCGGCTCGTGCGACTAGACGGGTTTGAGAACCGCAAACCAGACCAATTATCAGGTGGTCAAAAACAACGTGTTGCGCTGGCAAGGGCGCTGGCTCGCAACCCTAAATTGTTACTTTTGGATGAGCCGCTTGCTGCGTTGGATAAAAAGCTGCGCGAAGATACCCAATTTGAATTGGTGAACATCCAAGAAAAATTAGGCACCACTTTTGTAGTGGTTACACATGACCAAGAAGAAGCCATGTCTTTGGCATCTGATATTGGCGTGATGGATGCTGGGCGTTTGGTTCAGGTGGCACCGCCTAAAACCCTATATGAAGCGCCAGCTAACCAATTTATCGCGAGCTTCCTTGGCTCGGTTAGCTTTCTGCCAGCGACGATTACGAAGATTGCAGATGGCAAAGTCTCTGCCACAGGCTCTTGTGATATTACCGCCTTGGCACGTGAGGGGATCAGTATTGGCGATGATGTGACATTCGCCTTGCGACCAGAGAAAATTACCTTGTCTCGCGGTCAGGCCGCAGGGCCAAACCAGCTTGATGTTGTCATCGAAGAGATGGGATATCTGGGCGCTGTGACACATGTGCGCGCCCGCACGAAATCGGGTGAAATGCTGAAAATAATGCTGTCAAACCGGCGGCGCGCTGAAGCAGATTTTACATGGGAAGAAGAGGTTGTGGCCTCTTTTGATCCGAAGGATGCGATCCTGCTTCCTGCCGAAGCTAGGTAGCCTGCTATGGGGGATCAAATACAGCGGCTGTTATATCATTATGGTAGATGGTTTATCATCGGCTTGCCTTTGCTATGGCTGATGCTGTTTTTCATGTTTCCGCTTTTGGAGATGGCGCAAGTCTCCTTCACAGAGGCACGGCGCGGGATCCCACCTTTCAAACCATTATGGGGGTTTGGTGACGATGGCTTTTTCACCAATTTCACCCTTGGCAATTACCAACTAATTTATGATTTTTATGAAGATTATTTAGGCCCGGCGCTCAACTCATTACGGATAGCGTTTTTCTCAACCTTATTTTGCTTGTTCTTTGCCTATCCTATGGCCTATTGGATTGCGCGATCTCCTGATGATATGCGCCATATCCTGTTAATTCTGGTGTTGTTGCCTTTCTGGACATCAAGCTTATTGCGGATGTATGCGCTTATCGGTTTGTTGAATCCCAACGGTTTTGTGAATGGCATGCTTTTATGGTTAGGCGTGATTGATACGCCCATCCCGATGATGCAAACAGACCTATCAGTCTATCTTGGGATGTTGCTCACATATTTGCCGCTGATGATCTTGCCGCTTTATGCCACCTTAACACGTCTTGATCATTCCTTGCATGAAGCGGCCTCAGATTTAGGGGCAAGTAGCTTCACCATTTTCTTTACCATTACCATCCCGCTCTCCTTATCAGGCATTATTGCGGGGTGTTTGTTAGTATTCATTCCCGCCGTTGGGGAATTTGTCATCCCAGCCTTGTTGGGCGGCCCTGATCAGGTGATGCTTGGCAAGGTCTTGTGGACAGAATTTTTCCGCAATCGTGATTGGCCTGTGGCCGCTGCTATCGCGCTTATTTTGATGGTGATTGTCACCGGGCCTATCATCTATATGCGTTATGTTGACCGCGGCGAAGATGCAGAGGGAGAGCGCGCATGATCAGAGCTGTGCCGCGCCTTTTTGTCTTCCTCGGTCTGATAGGATTTGCGCTCCTTTACATTCCGGCATTGGTCATGATGGCCTTTAGCTTTAACGCTGGTAAATTAGCATCTGTCTGGGCGGGTTTTTCCTTTAAATGGTATGGCGCGCTCTTGCAAAATGACCAATTACTGGCCGCGCTGTCAAAATCATTAGTGATCGCAGGCATTGCGGCAAGCCTCTCTACGCTTTTCGGGGTGTTTATTGCGATTGCTTTTGTGCGCTTTGGTAAATTTAAAGGCCGGCTGCTTCTCTCAGCCCTTGCTTCTGCCCCTTTGGTGATCCCAGAAGTGGTCATGGGCTTGTCTTTGTTATTGCTCTTCATAGCGATGGAAAATCTGCTGGGCTGGCCTGCTGGCCGCGGCCTTGATACCATCATTATTGCGCATGCAACCTTTGGGATGTGTTTTGCCGCTGTGGTGATTCAGGCCCGCTTGCGCCAATTTGATCGCTCTTTGGAAGAGGCGGCCATGGATTTAGGCGCGCGCCAGCCCTTTATATTCCTGACCATTACCTTGCCTATCATCGCGCCAGCCATTATTTCAGCTTGGCTTTTAACTTTTACGTTAAGCTTTGATGATTTGGTCATTGCCTCTTTTGTTAGCGGCCCTGGCTCATCGACCCTGCCGATTGTCATATTCTCAAAAGTCCGGCTTGGCGTCACGCCAGAGATCAATGCGATTGCGACATTAATGATTGTGATCATTGCTATCGGCGTGATTGCTGGGGCGCGGCTCATGCGTCGCAAAGCCCGCTAAGGAGCGGTCTTCCTCGTGCCAAGGTGTCAGATAAAGTCATAGATTTCATCGTGAATTTACGTTAGATCTGCAAACAGATGAGGCTTAGATCTGCCAGTGCAGAACAACAATGGGGAATGAAGATGACGACAGGGCAAAAAGTCGCGCAAATGTTGCTTGATATCAAAGCGGTTCACATTTCAGAGGATAAGCCTTTTATCTTCACCTCTGGCAAGGCCAGCCCTGTTTATATTGATTGCCGCAAGATTATCTCTTTTCCGGAAATCCGCCGCTTCTTGATGGCAGAAGGGGCAAAGATGATGGCAGAGCTATCAGCTGATGCGCCTTACGATGCTGTTGCAGGCGGGGAGACAGCCGGTATTCCGTTTGCTGCGTGGATGTCAGATGAAATGAACAAGCCAATGCAATATATCCGGAAAAAGCCAAAAGGCTTTGGCCGTGATGCCCAGATTGAAGGCTTAATCGAAGAAGGCCAGCATATCTTGTTGGTTGAGGATTTAGCCACAGATGGCGGCTCAAAGCTTAATTTTATCAATGCTATTCGCACGGCGGGGGCTGAGGTAAATCATATTTTTGTTATTTTCTATTATGATATTTTCAAAGATGCGCTGGCCAATTTAGCATCAGAGAATGTGAGCTTGCATTATCTGGCAACCTGGTGGGATGTGCTGGCCGCGATTAAGGCGGACCCGGCCTATAGCGATGAGCGCGTCGCACGCGTCGAAGCTTTTTTGAATGACCCGATTAGCTGGTCAGAGGCAAATGGCGGTGCCTAGCAGATAACAGATTAGCGCATCTAGGGGGGACGAAGATGACACAATCTGAGACAGACAAAGAAACCATTCGCTTGCTAGCAGAGGCGGCAAGCAAACCACGTAATGAAGCCTTAATTTGTGCAGAATGTGGCGCAGACTTCACGTGCCGCACAGGCGACCCAGGCGAGTGCTGGTGTAATACAAGCCCAAATATCAGGCCGCAATTCAGATTAGATGGTACATGTGTCTGTCCTAATTGTCTTGCCATGGGACAATTGGATGAATTGCAGGCGGCACGTGCGGAAAAACAAGCGCGTCGCAAGGCGCAAAAACTGCGATAATATTTCTGAAAAAGCAGGGCCGGCTTGGTTGGTTTCTATTGAAATCATCCGTTACTTATCAGTACCATGAGGGATAAGTTGCCTCATGGAGAGACTGATATGATTTACAATCTTGGCTCCATCAATATTGACTATTTCTATAAAGCGCCGCATCTGCCGATGCCAGGCGAAACCCTTGCTGCGACAGATTACCAAGTTGGTCTCGGCGGGAAAGGGGCCAATCAATCAGTTGCATGTGCGAGGGCCGGCGCCGCGGTGAGGCATATTGGCCAAATCCATCATAAAGATGCCGATATATTAGGGTTATTAGATGCCTCAGCTGTTGATTGTAGCATGATTACACAAGGCGATGTCCCAACGGGTCACGCTATCATTGTGGTTGATGAGGATAGTGGTGAAAATCACATCATTTTGATGCCTGGCGCCAATCAAGCCATTACTGAAACCCAGCTTGAAGATGCCCTAAAGGGTGCATCAGCAGGTGATTGGGCCTTAGCGCAGAATGAAACTGCCTTGGCTGTGCCGTTCCTGAAACGGGCGAAAGACAAAGGCTTGTCTTTGTGTTATTCAGCCGCCCCTTTTGTAAGAGATAATGTGTTGGCTGTTTTGCCCCTTATTGATTTATTGATCGTGAATGAAGGCGAGGCAGATGAGATTGCGGCGGCGCTCGGCAAGGCGCCTGATAAGTGGGGCCTGCCTCATTTGATTGTTACCAAGGGGAAAGAGGGGGCTGATTATTACGGCCAAGATGGCGCGTTTCATCAGCCAGCCCATCCTGTGAAAGCGGTTGATAGCACTGGCGCCGGGGATACCTATCTCGGCTATGTATTGGGGCAAATATCACAAGGGGCCTCTTTGCAAGAGGCAATGGCGCTTGCCGGTAAAGCTGCTGCACTTCAGGTGACAAGATTTGGGACAGCGGCGGTTATTCCCACGCTGACAGAGGTGGAGGAGACCATCTTTGAGACAAGAGATAAGATATGAGTGATAAACATAAAATAATTATTGATACTGACCCTGGCATTGATGATGCGATGGCAATTCATTTGGCCTTTGCCGATCCACAGATTGAGGTGGTAGGCCTAACCTGTATTTTTGGTAATGTGAACCAAGAGCAAGCCACTAGAAATGCCTTATGGTTGGCGGAATCAGCCCATTATCACTGTGATGTGGTATCAGGAGCATCTCAGCCCCTTGTTCAGGCGCCAAATGAGCCAAGCTACTATGTTCATGGTGATGAAGGCTTTGGTGACTTAGGGGCGCAGTCTCCCGTTGGCGCCGCGCATGAGCTTGATGCTGCAGATTATATTATTCAGATGTGCCACGCTCATCCAGGCGAGATTACGCTTTGTCCTGTGGGCCCTCTGACAAATATTGCCATTGCGTTGCAGCGTGACCCTGATTTGGTGAAAGTGGTGAAATCTGTTGTCATTATGGGCGGGGCCGCCTTTGTGCCAGGCAATGTGACAGCCTATGCCGAGGCGAATATTTGGAACGATCCTCATGCCGCAGAGATTGTGTTTGCGGCTGATTGGGAAGTGGTGATGATCGGTCTAGATGTCACCAGCCAGGTCACCTGTAGTGAAGATGATTATAAACTCATCGCTAAGGGCAGCCCTAAAATCGGACAATTTATTCTCGATATTTCGCAATTCTACACGCGCTTTTATCACTCTGTGTTAGGCGAAGAGGTTTGCGTGTTGCATGACCCCTCAGCCATTATCGCTATTACCAATCCTGAGTTATTTGATTATCGCCGTGAACCGATTGCAGTGATTTGTGATGGGGACGAAATTGGACAGACCGTCCCTGATAGCTCTTTGTCACGTACGCCAACGAAAATTGCCGTTGGGGTGAATGTGGATAAAGTCAAAGGCTTGTATCTTTCACGCTCTGCGAAAGCAGATGCGGCCAAGGCACGCCGTAGCCAATAAGGAGGCAGACATGAATGTTGAAACCGTTGATTATCGCTCAGAGCACGCGCAAGAAGCCTTAACAAGGTCTTTGCATAATACAGGGTTTGCTGTGCTCAGCCATCACCCGATAACACCAGAGCGGATTGCCGCTTTTTATGAGATGTGGGGGAATTTTTTTGCCTCAGAAGAAAAGCATGACTGGCTACGCGACCCAGAGAATCAAGACGGGTATTTCCCGTTCCGCTCTGAGCATGCAAAAGGCCAAACTGTCAAAGATTTGAAGGAATTCTATCATGTCTATAGTTGGGGCCGGGTGCCGCCTGCGCTAGAAGCAGAAACAAGAGCCTTGCATAATGATTTGACAAATTTGGGTGTGGAATTGCTGAGCTGGTTGCAAGCGATGACCCCCGAAGAGGTGAAATCACAATTTACAATGCCGCTCAATGAGATGATGGCCGAATCAGTCCAATCCTTGCTTCGCATTCTTCATTATCCACCGGTGGAAGAGGATGCGGAAGAGGGCGCTATTCGGGCAGCAGCACATGAAGATATTAACCTAATTACCTTGTTATTGGCAGGCTCCCAACCGGGTCTACAGGCCAAGGATAGTCAAGGAAATTGGCATGATGTGTCATGTGATGCGGGTATGATTACGATCAATAATGGTGACATGCTGGCACGGGCGAGCGCGAATTATTTTCCGTCTACAACCCATCGGGTGGTGAATCCTGATGCACAGGCCAACCAATCGCGCTATTCTATGCCTATCTTTTTACATCCACGTCCAGACGTCATGTTGGATAAAGATATAAGCGCAGGTGACTATCTGCAACAAAGGCTGAGAGAGATCGGCCTAAAATAACCTTGAGGAGTGAGGAACATGAGGAAACTGTTGAAATCAGTAGCTGTACTTGCCGGCGCCGTTGCGTTGTCAGCCACAGCACAAGCAGCTGATGTGAAGCCAGCTGTTATTTATGATATGGGTGGTAAATTCGATAAATCATTCAATGAAGGTGTTTGGAATGGCGTAAAGCGCTTCCAAGACGAAACTGGCATTGAAGTGATGGAATTCGAAGTCACAAATGAAACACAGCGTGAGCAAGCCATGCGCCGTATGGCTGAGCGTGGTGCGACTGTGATTTTGGGTGTTGGTTTTGCGCAAGCAGATGCGATTGCAAAGGTCTCAGCCGAATTCCCAGATACACAATTCTCAATCATTGACGTATCATGGCTAGATGGCGCGAATTTGCGTCAATATGCTTTTAAAGAGCATGAAGGCTCATACCTTGTTGGTGTGGCTGCTGCGAAAGCATCAGAAACAGGCAAAGTTGGCTTTATCGGTGGTATGGATATTCCGCTCATCAGCAAATTTGCATGTGGTTATGTTGGCGGCGCAAAGTCAGTTAACGCTGATATCGAAGTCTATCAAAATATGACAGGTACAACACCATCAGCATGGAATGACCCTGCAAAAGGTGCTGAATTAACACGTAGCCAAATCGACCGTGGCGCCGATGTTGTCTATCACGCAGCTGGTGGCACAGGTGGCGGTGTTATCCAGGCCGCTGCAGATGCTGGTAAGCTAGCCATTGGTGTTGACTCAAACCAAAATGGTTTGGCACCTGGTTCAGTTTTGACATCAATGTTGAAGCGCGTTGACGTCGCAGCCTACAACACATTCATGGATGCCAAGAATGATGCCTTTACATCAGGCGTTCAGATCCTTGGTGTTGCTGAAGGCGGCGTTGGATGGGCGTTAGACGAAAATAACGCATCACTTATCACAGCCGATATCAAAGCTGCTATCGATGCCGCAGAAGCCGATATCCTATCAGGCAAAGTGAAAGTGCATGATTATCTAACAGATTCAAACTGCCCTTACTAAGGTCAGCTACATGTCAGATATGACACATTCAGAAAACGGCGGTCATCCGCCGTTTTCCATTAGATTAGAAGATATTTGCAAACGCTTTGGCCCGGTTCAGGCAAATCGTCACGTCGATTTGTCTGTTGAGAAAGGGACGATTCACGGCATTATCGGCGAAAATGGCGCTGGTAAATCGACCTTGGTCTCTATTTTGTATGGGTTTTATCAAGCCGATAGCGGCACCATGATACTGAATGGTACGCCGGCCTCTATTCGCACCTCATCAGACGCAATCGCGGCTGGCATCGGCATGGTGCATCAACATTTTATGCTCGTGCCGAATTTTACCGCCCTTGAAAATGTGATTTTAGGTTATGAGGCCGAAGCCACATTAGGGCCCTCTCTTGAAGTAGGGCGTCAAAAGCTTGAACAGCTTGCAGCTGATTATGGACTTGATGTGCCGCTTGATGTGCCAGTTGGTGATTTGGCCGTTGGTCTGCAACAACGAATTGAAATCCTCAAAGCGCTCTATCGGGGGGCAGATATCCTGATTTTGGATGAGCCAACAGGGGTGTTAACACCGCAAGAAACAGAACAGCTATTCGCTATTTTGCGTACCTTGCGGGCCCAAGGGGTCACAATCTTGCTCATCACGCATAAATTACGCGAAATTATGGCGATAACGGATAATGTGTCTGTCATGCGTCAAGGCGAGATGGTGGCGCATCGTAAGACAGCTGAGACGAACCCTGCCGCCTTAGCAGAGTTGATGGTCGGTCGGTCGGTCTTATTACAGCTTGATAAAGCACCGGCAAAGGCTGGTGAAACACGCCTGACAGTATCAGGGCTAAGCTATCATGATGCCACGGGGGCGCCGCGTTTGCGTGATGTGTCATTTGATGTGCGTGCCGGTGAGATTTTAGGTGTGGCTGGCGTCTCGGGCAATGGTCAGTCTGAATTATTGAATATCCTTGCCGGGATTACCGCGCCTCAAGCTGGCACGGTGCGTGTGAAAGATCGCCTGGTGTCGGCTGACGCGCCAAGCAACCCCGCAGAAATGCGTGATATCGGTCTTGCTCATGTGCCAGAGGATCGTCATGCTGTGGGGATGGTACTGCCTTTCCAGGCCGCTGAATCAGCTATCTTAGGCTATGAGGATGATAGCGCGCTAGGCACCTCTTTTTGGCTGAGCCCGCGGCGGATTGCGACCCATTGTCGTGAATTGATGGCCCGTTTTGATGTGCGGCCGGCTAATCCATATTTGAAATCAAGCCTCTTTTCGGGCGGTAATCAGCAAAAGATTGTGCTGGCCCGTGAAATATCCAAATCGCCTGATATCTTGCTTGTTGGACAGCCCACAAGAGGGGTTGATATTGGCGCGATTGAATTCATCCATAAACAGCTTGTGGCACTGCGAGATGAGGGCTGCGCTATCTTGCTGGTCTCTGTTGAGTTAGACGAAATTCTGAGCCTGTCCGACCGTATCATGGTGATGAATAATGGTGAGATTGTTGGCACGGTCGATGCCAAAGACGCTGATGAGACCCAATTAGGGTTAATGATGGCAGGGATTGATGAAAGGCAAGCCTCATGACAGAAGCAGGGTGGGCACGTCTGATTGATATTGTGATTTTGCCTTTGGTGAATTTGCTGGCGGCCTTTGTGGTGTCTGGCATCATTATCGCGGCTATTGGTGAAAACCCGTTTCATGCCCTTGGTGTGATGATCAAAGGGGCCTTTTACTATAAGGGGGCCCTTGGCTATACGCTGTTCTATACCACCAATTTTATTTTTACCGGCCTTGCGGTCGCGGTCGCGTTCCACGCACTGCTCTTCAATATTGGCGGTGAGGGACAAGCGGCAATGGGCGGGCTTGCCATTGGTCTTGTGGCCTTATTACTTGATACGTCACTGCCAGCCTATCTTGTTGTGTTGATTGCCATAGGCGGCGCCTTTCTCTTTGGTGGGATTTGGGGGGCAATCCCTGGCTACCTACAAGCCAAGAGAGGCAGCCATATTGTTATTACGACTATCATGTTTAATTTCATCGCCGCCTCTATCATGGTGTGGTTGCTGGCTGGCATGCTCATTGCGCCTGGACAAATGTCGCCTGAAACACGCTCTTTTGCGGATGATGTCTCGCTCGCCAAAATTCATACGATTGCCCATTATTTTGGCTGGAAGATTGCCAACTCTCCTTTGAATTTATCATTCGTAGTCGCGCTGCTTTGCTGTGCAGGTGTGTGGGTGTTAATTTGGCGGACAAGATTGGGCTATGCCATTCGGGCGACGGGCTTTTCTGAGCGAGCAGCCATTTATGGCGGCCATCAGCCGGCACGTATTATCATCATTACAATGGCAATCTCAGGCGGTCTTGCGGGATTGATGGCCTTGAATGAGATTTTGGGCGTTCAGCATCGCGTGATTCTAAACTTCACCGCAGGTTATGGTTTTACGGGTATTGCGGTGGCGCTGATGGGACGCAACCATCCCGTTGGCATTATTTTTGCAAGCTTGCTCTTTGGAGCGCTTTACCAAGGTGGGGCCGAGCTTGATTTTGAGTTTCAAACAATCACCCGTGAGATGGTGGTGATGATCCAAGGGCTGATTATCCTCTTCTCAGGGGCGCTGGCTTATATGTTCAATCCTGCTCTGCAAAAGATATTTGCGCGCCTATTGCACCCCTCAGATGGGGCGGCACAGGTGAAGGGAGGCGTTGATGGCTGATTTATGGCTGCAATTCATCCTCACCATTGATGCAACATTGCGCGTGGCAACACCGTTAATCCTGTGTGCCATGGCTGGTATTTTCTCTGAGCGTGCGGGGATCATCGACATTTCACTCGAAGGTAAGATGTTGATGGCGGCTTTTGCAGCGGCATCTGTTGCGGCTGTCACAGGCTCCCCTTGGGCAGGGCTTGGCGTTGCTATCCTGACCTCCTTGGCGTTGAGCCTGCTTCATGGTTTTGCCTGTATCACTCATAAGGGAAATCAGGTTATCTCTGGCCTGGCGATTAATATTCTGGCTTCAGGGCTGACTGTCACACTCGGCATTGCGATATTTGCGCGTGGGGGCCAGACGCCGTTACTTGG
>WTJA01000108.1:20915-23979 GCA_011524995.1 Alphaproteobacteria bacterium
ATGATTTTTGGGAAATGGCGCCCTGGTCCGGCATTATTAGCATGCCTCATGTTTGGCTTTTTGGATGCGCTGGCAGCGCGTCTGCAAGGCGTCTCTCTGCCCTATATTGGCGAGGTGTCAACAGACCTTATCTTGGCATTGCCTTATATTATGACGGTTGTCTTGCTAGCTGGCTTTATCGGTACGGCAACGCCGCCAAAGGCTATTGGAGTGCCCTATGTCAAAGAAAGATGAACTCATTACTGCTGCTATTGCGGCGATGCCGCAAGCCTATGCGCCCTATTCACAATTTCAGGTAGGGGCCGCGATTTTGGATGATAATGGCGATATCCACCAAGGGGTGAATGTCGAGAATGCAGCCTATCCGCAAGGTGCCTGTGCCGAGGCTGGGGCAATAGCGGCTATGGTCATGGCCGGAGGGAAGGAAATCGTTCAGATTGCGGTTGCCGGGCGCGGTGAGGTGCTGTGCACCCCTTGCGGTGGATGCCGGCAGCGGATTCGTGAATTCGCAACCCCCCAAACTGAAATTCTTGTCTGTGACGAAGAAGGGCTGCGCAAGTCCTACCAGATAGCGGATTTACTCCCCGATAGCTTTGGGCCAGATAACCTTCGTTAAGGGATTAGCGGGCTCCTAAGTATTAAAGATACGATCACCAGCATCGCCGAGACCTGGCAAGATATAGCAATTATCGTTTAATTCACGATCAAGTGCCGCGGTGATAATCCGAATATCGGGATGCGCGTCATGAAAGGCGGCGATCCCTTCAGGCGCCGCCACAAGGCATGTAAAGACGATATCTGATACCCCTTTTTCCTTTAGCCTATCAGCTGCCATAATCGCAGAGCCGCCTGTGGCGAGCATGGGATCAATTAAAATAGCCTGTCTTGCCGCAAGGTCAGCGGGATATTTCTCATAATAAAATTCAGGGAGATGCGTCTCAGGATCTCGTTGCGCCCCGATATGTGCGAGCGAGGCTTCGGGACAAATGGCGAAAAAGCTATCGGCCATGCCATTACCCGCCCGCAGGATAGAGACCAGCACAGGTGGCTTGGCCAGTTTCTGGGTGGTCATCGCCTCTAGAGGCGTATCTATAACCACGTCCTCCGCTGCTAGATGAGCGAAGACGGCATGGCTCATTAGCGCCGTTAAAGACGCCAGCGTTGCCTTAAATTGCGCAGCATCAGTTTCCTTATCCCGCAAGATAGCCAATTTATGGGTGATAAGCGGATGGTCAAGAATTTGGCACTGTGTCATATCAATTTGTCCTCAGTCACATCATAAGTGGCTTCTTCACATAGAGTTACATGATATAAGAAAATGGGTCGATAGGTAACCGTTTGGAATGGTGAGGTTATGGCAAAATTATATTTTTCATATTCAGCAATGAATGCTGGCAAGACGACAATCTTATTGCAAGCCTCTCACAATTATAATGAGCGAGGGATGGAGACCCTCCTCCTCACAGCCCAATTGGACGATAGGGCAGGGGCTGGCGTGATTGCCTCGCGCATTGGCTTATCCTCACAAGCAGCCACCTTTGCGAGTGATACCGATATTTTTACGGTCGTTTCTGCACAGCATAGCAAAACACCGCTGTCTTGTGTGTTGGTCGATGAAGCGCAATTCCTATCAGAGGCGCAGGTTTGGCAATGTGCACGCATAGCAGATGAATTAAATATTCCTGTGATGTGTTACGGCTTGCGAACAGACTTCCAAGGCAATTTATTCCCAGGCTCTGCGCGGCTACTAGCGATTGCTGATAATCTAAGAGAAATCAGAACCATCTGTCATTGCGGGCGCAAAGCGACCATGGTGGTACGTCAAACTGAGGCTGGCGCCATCATTCAAGAAGGCGCACAGGTCGAGATTGGCGGTAATGATAAATATATCTCTTTATGCCGCTATCATTGGACAAAAGCGATGCGCCCATAAAAAAAGGCAGCCATCAGGCTGCCTTTTGTCATTTGCAATAGAGGGCCTAGCGATAGGCTGGGTTACGTTCACCATCCTTCTCAGGACGGGCAATCGCATCAATCATCGCTTCGATTGTAACAGACCCAACAGCTTTGCCGTCTTCTGTGACAATCAATGGCTTACCTTCATTATCCTTAATGGCTTGAAGCGCATCTTCAATGATGGTGTTTGATTCGACCTTTGCACCAGAACGCGGCTTCTTGCTATCCATCACAGAGCGCACTTCAAGAACGCGTGCCCGGTTAATATCTTGAATAAAGTCAGCAACGTAATCATCGGCTGGGTTCAACACAATCTCTTGCGGTGAGCCCTGCTGGATAACGGCCCCATCACGAAGGATGGCAATGTCATCACCAATACGCAACGCTTCATCCAAATCATGTGTGATGAAGATGATGGTCTTGTGCAATTCGCTCTGCAGATCAAGCAACACATCTTGCATGTCAGTTCTGATAAGCGGGTCAAGTGCAGAGAAGGCTTCGTCCATAAGAAGGATTTCGGCATCTGTTGCCAAGGCACGTGCCAAGCCAACACGCTGCTGCATACCGCCTGATAGCTGTGCTGGATAGTGGTTTTCAAAACCAGCCAAGCCAACACGTTCTACCCAACGCTGAGACCGCTCAAGCGCTTCTTTCTTTTCAACGCCTTGGATCATGAGACCATAAGCGGCGTTATCCGCGACTGTACGGTGCGGAAGAAGCGCAAACTTCTGGAACACCATTGACGCTTTGAAGCGGCGGAAGTTAAGCAATTCGTCATCACTCATAGCCAACACGTCTTGACCATCAATCACAATCTCACCAGCTGTTGGCTCGATGAGGCGGTTAATATGACGAATCAAAGTCGACTTACCAGAACCAGAGAGACCCATAATCACTTGGATACCACGTGCCTGAATATCGATATTCACATCTTTCAAGCCCAACACGTGACCGTGCTGTTCTAGAAGATCTGCCTTTGATACACCTGCTTTTGCCTTATCAAGGACAGAAGCTGGGTTAGGACCAAAAATCTTATACAGGTTCTTAATGGAAACTTTAATATCAGACACCATGGCCCCCTTCGCGATGCTTCTGCAAACGCTTACCA
>WTJA01000014.1 GCA_011524995.1 Alphaproteobacteria bacterium
TGACCCCACACGTCCGGATATCTTGAAGGCAGCGGGCTTGGCGGAGGCCTCAGTCTTGATGGTGGCGCTTGATAACCCAGAAGATGCTGTCAAATTGGTGCTTTATGCCCGCAAGCAACGCCCTGATTTAACCATCGTGGCTAGAGCGCATGACCGCGCGCATATGTATGAGCTTCATCAGGCAGGCGCCACCCACATTGTACGCGAATTATTCGATGCCTCTTTGCGGGCGGGACGCTATGTGCTGGAAGGGGTGGGCCTCACCTCTTATGAAGCCGAACAGGCAGAAAAAGCCTTTGCTAGCCATGATGAATATGCCTTGCAAGAATTAGCCGAGAGCTGGCGCAAAGATATGACAGCCACTGAAAATGATGCCTATATCGCGAAGGCCAAAGAATTAGAACAAGAGCTAGAAGCCGCTATCTTAGCTGCCTTGCGATCCAAGGGATAATCCCTCACATGAGTGCCCCTCTGGCTTGGAGAAACGAGCAATGCACCAGAGGGGCGTGATAGAATCCGTGCGGCGCATCGATGAGGGTGCACGCAACGCGCGGCATTCTATCATCTCAGTCAGATGGGGGCAGCATCAGGCCAACCCGCCATCTGTGCGTGAGGGTTATGAAGGGGTAGCCTAACAGATAAAGGTAAAGAAATTCTTAATGCTAAAAGGGTATCATCATTTTTTTAAAGGATGATATTTGGTCTAGAAATGAGGGATCTTCTCGCCCGCCTCACAAGCTGCCGTAATTTTCTGTAGCCGCGCTTCTCTTGTCTTTTGGGTTTTGGCTGATTTTAACCAGCGTAAAATATTGCGTCGATAAGAAGGGGCAGCAGCCTCCCACCAGTGATTAGCCTGCGCTGCAAGAAGATAATCTCTTAAATCATCTGGGGTGTGCCCCGCATCAACATCTTCATCCACTAGCCATGTGTCGTTGGCTTTGGCCCACTCTGCTGCAGCGACACCAGCGGGGTGAATGCGCCCTGCCGCCGCTAGCGAATCATAGCGGTCACGATATGATTTTGCCCATTTTTGTTGTTTACGGGGGCTGATTAATTGCGCGGTTTTAGCCTCATCATAGACATAGCGCCGACCATCAATCCAGCCATAGGCAATCAAGGCATCTAACACTTGCGTGCGGCTGACATAACGCTGTTTATCAGCCGCTTTGTAGGTGACAAGCAAAACACTGTCTGCTTGTGAATGATGCGCGTCAAGCCACGCCCATAGGGCCTCTTCATTTGCTATTGTCAGGTGATATAAATCAGGCAGTGTCATGGTAAGGCCTTATCCTCGCTTCTTTTCATTTTGTAGCTATTGGCGAGGCGTTCAGATCACAAAAACCGGTTTGTTTTGGCTTGCCTGATAGTAGGCGCTGTGCCTATGGTGAAGGTCACGCTTTTTTACGAGGGATGAAGCTATGAAAACACGCGCTGCAGTTGCCTTTGAGGCAGGTAAACCACTTGAGATTGTAGAAGTTGATCTAGAAGGTCCGAAGAGGGGCGAAGTGCTGATTGAAATCATCGCAACAGGTGTCTGTCATACCGATGAATTCACCCGCTCAGGCGCTGACCCTGAAGGTATTTTCCCCGCTATTCTTGGCCATGAAGGGGCAGGGATCGTACGTGAAATTGGCGAGGGTGTGACCTCGCTTGAAGTCGGCGATCATGTGATCCCGCTCTATACACCTGAATGCCGGGAATGTGATTATTGCCTGCATCCTAAGACAAATCTATGTCAATCCATTCGGTCAACGCAAGGCCAAGGCCTCATGCCAGATGGCACCACGCGCTTTTCCTATAAAGGCCAGCCTATTTACCATTATATGGGCACATCAACCTTTGCGAACCATACGGTCCTGCCAGAAATTGCGGTTGCGAAAATTGACAAATCAGCGCCTTTTGAGAGTGTCTGCTATGTCGGTTGCGGCGTGACCACTGGGATTGGGGCTGTGATAAATACCGCCAAAGTCGAAGCAGGTAGCCGCGCGATTGTATTCGGTCTAGGCGGGATTGGCCTCAATGTCATCCAAGGCTTGCGCATGATCGGCGCGAGCCAAATTGTCGGTGTTGACCTCAATGATGACAAACGCAGCTGGGGCGAGCGATTTGGCATGACTGATTTTGTTAATCCTTCCAAAATTGACGGTGATTTAACGCAGCATCTTATTGACGTCACACAAGGCGGCGCTGATTACACCTTTGAATGTATTGGGAATACCGATGTGATGCGTGTGGCGCTTGAATCAGCGCATAAAGGGTGGGGCGAGAGCATCATTATCGGTGTCGCTGGCTCTGGTCAGGAAATTTCAACACGCCCCTTCCAACTAGTAACAGGACGTTCATGGCGCGGCACAGCCTTTGGCGGCGCAAGAGGCCGTACAGATGTGCCGAAAATTGTCGACTGGTATATGCAGGGTAAAGTGGAGATCGATCCTATGATCACGCATGTTTTGCCGCTTGAGAAAATCAATGATGCCTTTGATATGATGCATGATGGTAGCGCCATTCGCACAGTCATTAAATTTTAAGGCTGGCGATAGATTATGGAACAAATTGCATCGGTGAAACTTCACGGCGGCACACATCAGGTGTGGCGTCACAAAAGCGACTTATTAGATTGTGACATGGAATTTGCGCTATTCGTCCCACAGGGCGATGGCCCGTTTAGACCGCTCTATTTTCTGAGCGGCCTAACCTGCACATGGGAGAATGCTGCCACCAAGGCGGGTGCGCAACAAGCTGCCGCTGCGGCGAATATGGTGCTGATTTTCCCTGATACCTCACCACGTGGTGATGCGGTCGCAAATGATGAGAATTATGCACTTGGTCAAGGGGCTGGTTTCTATATGACCGCCACACAAGCGCCATGGGCATCTCATTATAAGATGGACCGCTACATCACTGAAGAATTACCTGCGCTTGTCGCATCACTCCTACCCTTAGCAGAGGGCAAAGCTGGCATCACAGGTCATTCAATGGGCGGACATGGCGCGTTAACATTGGCGATGACATACCCGCATCTCTTTGGCTCTGTGTCTGCCTTTGCGCCTATTGTGGCCCCAACACAAGTGCCGTGGGGGCGTGATATCTTCACCGCTTATTTAGGGACAGAAGAAGATGAATGGCAACGCTATGATGCGTGTCATCTTATCGCCACGCGAGGCTGGGAAGATGACATCTTGATTGATGTGGGAAGCGATGATCCCTTTTATGCCGAACAGTTGCGGCCAGAGCTATTTGCCGAGGCAGCGAAAGCCGCATCTGTGCCTGTGACGTTGCGGTATCAAGAGGGCTATGACCATAGCTATTATTTTGTCACAAGCTTTATTGATGACCATATTGCGTGGCATGCCGCGCGGCTTTAGGACCAGCCTATCCTTGTGGTGATATGGTAAGGTGAATGATCTCATTTTGAGTACCGAGGCGCATGGGCGGCCCCCATGTGCCAGCCCCTGATGAGACATAAATCTGGCATGGCCCGTCTTTATATAGCCCATATACTGCTTTGAATTGCAGGCGCACTAGCCAGCTAAAGGGGAAAATTTGGCCATTATGTGTATGACCTGACAGCATCAAATCAGTGGCGTTTGGCTGATGCCCCCACAGCCCTGGTTGATGCACCAGGCATAGCGAGAAATGATCCTCTGAGACAAGCGCTGCGGCATGGCGCGCTTGCACCGCAACAGGCTGATTATCTGAGAGCCCCACAAGCTGAATGTCATGATGCATAACCGCCTCATTGGTGAGGCTGATGATGTTATAATCAGCGAGGCTTTCCAGCTTTCCTTCATGATTGGCGACGTAATATTCATGATTGCCTGTCACGAAATAAATCGGCTTTGTGATAGCGCGCAGCGGCGCTAAATCTGTGGGGTCAAACGCGCTTGAATCAAATAAATCGCCACCAATGAGAAGGGCATCATAGGGCTCCTCCTCTATCATGCGGCAAATACGCGCCAGATGAGAGGCCGGATTTGACCCCAAATGAATATCGCTCATAAAGATAAAGTGATGGTCTTGTGACACTTTATCAGAACGCACAGCCAGCCGCTCCATCGTGAGCCGTTTACCTTGCCACATCGCATAGGCAGCAAGGCCCAGAGCAAGCGCGACCCCTGCCCCACCAATCAGCTGGCCAGCCTCTGGCAAGAGGAGGGCGGCGCCCTTGGCAAGAAGCGCAACACACAGCGCAATGAACCCAATTCCCATGCCATAATGTGTAAAATGGCTCAGGAGTTTGGATGTCGCATGCGTGCGCAAATAATAAAATAACAGCGCCGCAATCAGCAGAGTTGGCCAAAGATGGGATGCCACAAAAACATCACCACCTGCCAAAAGAGAGGCAAAGAGCGCCACAGGAAGCACATAAATCAAATACACAGATAGAAGGATGAGACTTCCGAAAATCAACGCTTTTGCCATAATTTTTCCCTTTCGTGCCGTCTGCGATGCCATACCCAAAAGGCGCTTATTTGGCATGTCCCATCTTGGCTAGTTGTGCGGCTGTCTCAAGGAGCGAGCCATGAATGTCACGCGCCTGCCAGCCAAGTACGGCCTTGGCTTTATCTGCTGGGGTGTAGCGTTCAGAATCGAGTAATTCGGAAATTTGTTTGGTCGGTGCATCTAGCAAGCCAAATAGTTTCACAAGCCAATTTGGCATGCGCCGTGTCGGTGATTTTTGATAGCCATTCTCACGCAGAAAGGTTGTGAGCTCAATCAGCCATAATTCTTGTGCCGAGACGATAAAACGCTCACCGGCAGCTTTGTCATGCGTCATTGCTGTGATATGCGCCGCAGCGACATCTCGTACATCGACAAACCCAAAATGCAAATTGGCCGCCGCAGGAACTTTGCCAGCGATAATCTGGCGGATAAAATCATTGGATGTGCCAATATCATCGGTCAAGGTCGGGCCTACAACCACGGTCGGATTGATCACAGATAATTCTGTCTTTTGCGCCCCTGACTGCTCACCAATCAATGCCCAAGCGCGCTGCTCTGCGAGTGTTTTGCTCTTATAATAGGCTGATGTTTTTGGATGAGAGACATCTGTCCAATCTGCTTCGGTAAAATGTGTCTTGCCATCATGCGTGTCTGTGATAGCCGCGCCAGATGACGTCAGCACCACGCGCTTGACCTGGTGTTTTATCGCGGCTGAGACAACATACTCAACACCAGAGACTGCGGGCTTAATCAGATCATCTTCATGTTTGGGCACGCCTAGGATGAAAGGAGAGGCCACATGCAAGACATAATCACATCCTGCGACAGCGTCATCCCAGCCAGCTTCCTTTGTCAAATCAGCTTCATATAGCGAGAGGTTCGCTTGCTTGTGTCCTGCCTCGGCAAGCGCTGTCATAATCTCTGCCTCACGCGAAAGAGACCGCACTGTGCCACGGACCTCATGACCTTGGGCCAATAGTTGGTCAATACAATGAAGGGCGATGAAACCTGATGCGCCTGTGACGAGAATACGAGCCATGTCCTGTTCCTTTCTGAAACGCTGACGTTTTTACAATATTTATATATTTGTAAATTGACTTTTGTACAATATTTGTTAGTTTGTCAATATGACAGTGACAGATTCTTCTATCGCGCTTGCCGCACTTGAACAATTTGGCCGCTATGGCTTGCGCAAAACAACCATGCAGGATGTGGCAGATGGCGCCGGTATCTCGCGCCAGACGCTCTATAACCGCGTGCCTAATAAAGACGCGCTGTTGCGCCTTGTTGTGCAGTATTATTTTGATGATAGCCTGCAGCGCTGTGATGCGGCCCTTGCCCAATGCGCCACGCTTGATGAGACGCTAAGCTGTTTTATCACGCATTTTGCAAAAGAACCCTGGCAGATGATCCATGCGATGCCAGAAGCAGAAGAAATCGAAAAAGCAGCCACCTCACTTGTCGCCGAAGAAATGGCAATTGCCACCCGTCAAAAAGAAGCGTTGATTTCAAACACCTTGATAGACAGGCAAGGCAACAAGATCTCTGAGGCTGAGGCGCGGCATATTGCTGCCTTTTTCTGTGCCACAGCGGCCGGCATTAAAACCGCCGCTACCTCACAGACCGACCTTGATAATTTGTGCGCCACCTTCCAGAAAAGCCTCCGCGCCTTGCTATAGGCTATCCCCCCTTTTTTAAATTTATTGTGACCGTTCCCATGAAACAGACTATGACGCGTTATCCGAAATCTGCTGCCGTGACCTTATGCCTCTTACTCAGCATTGGGTTATTTGTGGGATGTGAGCAATTTGGGGCCATCCCGTCTGGCGCTTATTTAGACGAGGTAGAGGCCTCGCCTCACTATGATCATGACAGAGACATGTTTGTGAATCGGCGCCCTGATATCTTGGACACGATGACTGTTGGTCAAAGTTTCTGGCAAGACCCCTTTGGTCGGGACAAACCAAATTTTCTATTTAACAGCAACCAAACAGTGCCAGATGTCACCCTCACAGAGGTCAAACATAAGAGCCTAGCCTATTTCCTAGATAGCCAAGAGGATACCAAATTTATCTGGCTTGGCCATTCCACTATCTTGCTATCAATCGCAGACAAAGTGGTTCTGTTTGATCCGATCTTCTCTGATCATGCGGCGCCTATCCCCATTGCTGCTAAGCGCTTTCAGCCCCCTGCCATTGATATTCATGATCTGCCAGAGATTGATTATATCATCATCTCGCATGACCATTATGACCATCTTGATATGGAGACAGTGAAACATTTCGCAGAGACAGACGCGCATTTCCTAACACCGCTTGGGGTGGGATCTCATTTGCGATATTGGGGTGTGCCAGCTGACCGCATGACAGAACTTGATTGGTGGGATGAGGCGACGCTGGGCCCCCTCACCTTTGCCGCAACACCATCGCAACATTTCTCTGGCCGTATTGGCGTGATGCATAACAATAAGACATTGTGGGCATCATGGGTCATCCAGAGCCAGAGAGAACGCGTCTTCTTTAGCGGTGATTCAGGCTATGATACCCATTACCAAGCGATTGGTGAACGCTACGGTCCTTTTGATATCGTCTTTATGGAAAATGGCCAATATAATGAAGATTGGCGCGCTGTTCATAATATGCCAGAAGAAGCCATCACAGGCTTTCAAGAGTTAGGCGGCAGCTATCTCGTGCCAATCCATTGGGGCATGTTCGATTTATCGGTTCATAATTGGTATGACCCGCCACGCGAGATTACCAAACGTGCCAAGGCTGCGGATATTAAGCTTATTACACCACGGCTTGGGGCTATTATCCCGCTCTCAGACCCGCCGCTTTATGATAGCTGGTGGGAAGCGCTCATCACCACGAAATAAAAAAGCAGGGCAAACGGCCCTGCTTCTCCTATGGCTTAATCACCATGATTTATGGTTTGATATAGGTATAGCCTTGCTGTTGCAGATGACTTAATTCTGCGACGCCGCTTGGCACAATATCTTCTTCAAACACATCAAATAGGTCTGCTTCGTAGCTAATCTTGCGGCCCTTTAATGTGTTGTTACAAATATGAAACGCCACATTCTGAGACTTCAAAGTTGTCACATTATTTTGCAGAAGATCATTAGACAGCGCACTTTTCAGCAATGCGACACCATTGCCATGCAACACAACTTTAATATCTAAATTCTCTGCCCCGACCGCGTTAATGTGATTTTGGATATTCCGCAAAGCACCGCGATAGGCCTTATCATCTTCGCCGCCATTATAATTGATATGATACACCACTTTTTGCGTGTCATATCTATCTTGCGCGAAGGCGGGCGTCATCATCATAACCGCGCCAATCACTGCCACAACCATCTGTTTGATATAGCTCATTTTCGCCTCCTAGGCTTATTGTGAAAGAGCCGCGTGATTAGTATTTTTTCCTATTTAGGGAAAATTAATTATGATTATAAAAAAAAATTTTTATTTCTTATGATTTTATCATCATTTTTTGCTAGCTGAATGGATTTATCGGCAACTCCATCATGATGCCACATCTTACA
>WTJA01000002.1 GCA_011524995.1 Alphaproteobacteria bacterium
CTCCCATGATGTCGATTGTTTGGCCTTCAGCCAAAGTTACAACCGCTTTTTTCATGTCCGAGCGGCGACCGGCGCGGCCACGGAACATTTTTGCTTTACCCTTAGAAATCAGCGTGTTGACTGCCTTGACTTTCACGTCAAACAACATTTCAACAGCCGCCTTAATTTCTGGCTTTGTAGCTGTCAGTGCTACAACAAACATCACTTGATTATGTTCAGACGCCATTGTCGCCTTTTCAGTGATGAGCGGACGCAAGATAGTATCATATGCTTGCGCCTTGCTGATTGTTGTGTTCACCTTTGCGCGGGGACGAATGCTCATTTCAAACGCTCCTCAAGGTATGCCACGGCGTCCTTTGACAGAACCAAAGTATCGCGGCGGATTACGTCATACACATTAATGCCTTGCTGTGGCAACACATCGATATGTGCAATATTTGCAGCGGCACGACCGAACATCTCATCGACCTTCTCACCACCAATGATAAGAGCGTTTGTTGCTCCTAGCGCTGATAGCTGTGCCTTCAAGCTTGCTGTCTTACCATCCGCAGCCAAGCTATCAACAACGATAAGCTTCCCAGCGGCTTGCTTAGCTGACAAAGCTGACTTCATACCGAGGCTGCGGACTTTTTTGTTCAATGAGTGGCCGTGGCTACGAACCACAGGACCATGAACAACCCCACCACCGCGGAACTGAACAACTGATGCAGCACCATGACGAGCACGACCTGTACCCTTCTGGTTATACATCTTAGCTTTTGTCTTAGCGATTTCTGAACGGCCTTTGACCTTATGTGTCCCGGCGCGGCGCTTTGCAAGCTGCCACTTTACAACACGGGCCACGATATCAGCGCGCGGCTCAATCCCAAAGATTGAGTCAGACACATCAACGCTGCCAGCCTTCTTGCTATCAAGTGCGACGACATTAATTTTCATCAGACGCTCCTTCATCACCAGCAGCTTCAGCTGCTTCTGTTACATCCGCTGCCGGTGCTTCGGCTGCTGCTTCTGCGGCACCCAATAGACCAGCTGGGAATGGGGCTTCTTCAGGACGGGCCTTTTTAAAGGCGTCTGAAATATAAACCCAACCATTCTTTGGACCTGGTACAGCACCTTCAATAAGGACAACACCTTGTACATCATCCACGGCCACAATCTCAAGATTTTGTGTCGTGACACGAGACGCACCCATGTGACCGGCCATCTTCTTACCCTTGAAGACTTTACCTGGGTCCTGACACTGACCAGTTGAACCATGTGAGCGGTGAGAGATAGATACACCGTGAGACGCGCGCAAACCACCGAAGTTGTGACGCTTCATCGCACCGGCAAAACCTTTACCCTGTGATGTGCCAACAACATCGACCTTCTGACCAGCCACGAAATGGCTAGGAGCAATTGTTGAGCCAACCTCAACCATCGCATCTTCTGTCACGCGGAATTCAGCTACCTTTGCTTTTGGAAGCACGCTTGCCTTCGCAAAGTGACCACGCATCGCCTTTGATACGTTCTTTGCCTTTGCTGAGCCTGCACCTAGCTGCAAAGCTGTATAGCCATTCTTTTCATTCGTCAGATGTGAGACAACCTGCACATCATCCATTTTTAAAACCGTAACCGGGACATGACGACCAGCATCGTTGAAGATGCGTGTCATACCAAGTTTACGGGCAATAACGCCACTACGCATAACCAAGTCCCCTTAGAGCTTAATTTCAACGTCAACGCCAGCAGCGAGGTCGAGCTTCATAAGAGCATCAACTGTCTGTGGAGTTGGGTCGATAATGTCCAATAACCGCTTATGCGTTCTCATTTCGAACTGCTCGCGGCTTTTCTTATCAATGTGCGGCCCACGCAACACTGTAAATTTGCGCAAATTCGTAGGCAGTGGGATCGGGCCACGGACCTCTGCGCCTGTGCGCTTTGCTGTGCTGACGATCTCATTTGTAGACTGATCTAAAATCCGATGGTCAAATGCTTTTAACCGAATACGAATATTCTGGCTTTCCATGGCTTTATTCCCTTTTCAATCAACGATAAAGGAAGGCAGCTTTCTGCCTTCCTTTGAGAGTTTGTTACTACTTAATTGATGCGACCACGCCGGCGCCGACTGTGCGGCCACCTTCACGGATAG
>WTJA01000010.1 GCA_011524995.1 Alphaproteobacteria bacterium
CCACCCAAACAGATGAAGCATCAGAGGCTGGCGCAGAGGCACCACAAGACGCCCCGACCTTATCTGGTGCGGCCAAAGGGATTGCATTCCAACTCTTTGAATCATTTGGCTGTATGCCTGCCGCACAGGTCCAAGACCAAGTGCGCGGTCTCGCTGAGACAGATAAACCACTCCTCGCTAAATTAGGCATTCGTTTAGGCGTTGAAACCATCTATATGGCTGACATGCTAAAGCCTGCCCCGATTAAGCTGCGGGCGATTTTATGGTCAGTGCATCACGCCACATTCCCAGAACAAGGCCCACCACCTGAAGGGCGCGTGTCTATCGATATGATTGAGGGCGTGCCAGATGCGTATTGGTTGGTCACAGGTTATCGCCGTGTGGGCACAAAGGTCATGCGTGTTGATATGGTTGAACGTGTCTCTGCGCTAGTGCGTGCTGCCGCGCGGGCCGGGACCTTTAAGATGAGTGATGATATGCTCTCTTTGGCAGGGGTAAGCCGCGAAGAGATGAAGGCCATGATCCTTGATTTAGGATGCCGCATTGTATCGGAAGAGCCCTCAGAGGATCCTGAAAAGCCAGCTATCCCGGTATTTGAGCGTGTGCGTCGCAAAAAAGCAGCCCAAAATGGCAAGCGCCCGCCACAAGGCAAAGGGAAATCAGCCCATGGCGGCAAAGGCAAGCCATCAGCCCATCGCGCTGGTAAGGGCAAAGCGGCTGCACCAAAACAGCCAGACCCTAATTCACCTTTTGCCGTGTTGGCGTCGTTGAAAAAATAGGCATCAAGGCTCTAGGAGATGACAGATCAATCAGCCCCCCTGCGGATTGATAAGTGGTTATGGTATGCGCGCTTTTTCAAAAGTCGCGCCTTGGCTAGCCGTATGGTGTCATCGGGCAGGTTGCGGATAGATGGGGATGCGGTCTCAAAGCCACATCGTCATGTGCAGGTGGGGCAGACCCTTATCTTCCCACAAGGTGAGGTAACACGCACCATCGAGGTCAGAGCGCTCGCCACAAGACGTGGCCCCGCCACTGAGGCGCAGGCATTATATCATGACCTTGACCCGCCGCAGAAAAAAGACAAGTCATCAGATAAGCTAATTATACCCGCTTTTGAGGTGCGTGATGCAGGCTCTGGGCGTCCCACAAAACGAGATCGGCGCTTAAGCGATGCGCTGAAACAAAATCTATAACCAAGAGGTATCTGGCAGATGTTACAGTTTTTCCGCGATTTACTAGGCGCTGAGGCTGACCAAAGTGCATTGGCACAAACAGCGCCCACTGAGCTTGCGACAGTGATGATTGAGCTATTGGTGGAAGCGGCAAAAGCAGATGGTGGTTTGGCCGCAGAAGAACAACAGCTTATCAGTCAGATTATGGCCCATCATTTTGAGCTCAGCGCTGATGAAATTGTGCCGCTGTTTGATGATGCGTTGCAAGCCGCCCAAGAACGCGTCGATTTACACAGCCTGACGAGACGCCTGCGCGCGCTGACCGATTATGAAGAACGCTTGGCGATGCTAGAACTAGTCTGGTTGGTTGTCTTAGCAGATGATCATCTTGATCATCTCGAAGCCTCAACAATGCGTCGCCTCGCAGGGCTGCTCTATATTGAGGATGTGGATGCTGGCAAAGCCGCAAAGGCAGCCCGCGCGCTTATCGCGGATGGGGCCTACAGCACCTCTTCCTAAGGCGTTCCCTGACAATCAACATTGAATTGTTTCCCATTTTCATCTAAGAGACGGCATAGCACCGTATCAAGGGCCGGTATGAGATACAGGTATCACGCCTGTTCACCAAATAAAGGATGTCGCTAAAAATGACTTATATTGTGAATGATAAATGTATCATGTGCAAATATACAGACTGTGTCGAAGTCTGCCCTGTCGATTGTTTCTATGAGGGCGAGAATATGTTGGTCATCCACCCTGATGAATGCATTGATTGCGGTGTCTGCGAGCCAGAATGCCCGCCAGAGGCCATCTTACCAGATTCTGAGCCAGGTGCGGCTGCTTGGTTGACGCTGAATAAAGAGATGTCAGAAGTATGGCCAAATATTGGGCAGCGCAAAGATCCGCTTGAAGGGGCCGATGCACGCCAAGATGAAGATGGCAAATATGAGAAATATTTCTCAGCTGAACCAGGGGCTGGCGACGCGTAATGTCGCAGGGTTTGGCCCTCATTTGATAGTTTGCACAAATTATGCTATTATCACGCTCACCACTGATGTGCGAATAACGGGTTACCTACAATAATTGAAACACGCAGCCGCTGTGACAACAGAGCCTGCGAGAGGGGCGCCCTCTTAAAATGGCTGCCCTCGGGGAATAAAAATGGCAAAAAAACAAGATATCACATTCAATGATGGCGACTTCGTGGTCTATCCAACCCACGGTGTAGGGCGCATTTTGGGTGTGGAAACTAATGTGATTGGCGGCATGGAAATCACATTGCTTGTCATCCGCTTTGAACAAGATCGCATGACATTGCGTGTTCCAATGGAAAAAGCGATGTCGCTTGGCTTGCGCACATTATCATCATCAAAACAAATGGATGATGCGATTGAAACGTTGCAAAGCAAGGCGAAGGTGCGTCGTACCATGTGGTCACGTCGCGCGCAGGAATATGAAGCCAAGATTAAATCTGGTGACCCTGTTGCTATCGCTGAGGTTGTACGTGATTTGCGCAAAAAAGACCCTGCCACTGAACAATCTTATTCAGAGCGTCAAATGTATCAAGCAGCGCTAGAGCGTTTGGCTCGCGAATATGCGGCTATCCAAGACATCGATCAGGAATCAGCAGCCGTCAAATTAGAAGATATTATGGACGCTGCTTAAACACGCATTTCATCATGCGGAATAGCATTGGGAAAACCAGCAGATAACTGATCTGCTGGTTTTTTTGTGCCGTAACAACCTATGAAGAAAGGGTTTGTTATGGCGGTCATTACGAGCACGGAAACAAGACAATCTGACAATCGCTACATTCGTAAAGCGATGCAACAGCCGCTGCTTGAGCGCGAGCATGAGGTTGAACTTGCCGTCAAATGGCGCGATCATGATGATGATAAAGCCATGCATCATCTAGTGATGGCCTATGCCCGTCTTGTGGTCTCCGCAGCTTCCAAATATCGCCATTATGGCTTACCTAACGGGGATTTAATCCAAGAAGGTAATATCGGTTTGATGCAAGCGGCAAAGCGCTTTGACCCGGATAAGGGTGTGCGCTTTTCAACCTATGCAGCATGGTGGATCAGAGCCTCTATCCAAGATTATATCTTGCGCAATTGGTCAATCGTGCGCACGGGCACAACAGCGGCGCATAAATCATTATTCTTTAAATTAAGACGGATTAGAGCCAAGATTGGTGAGGCTGATGGTGGTCCTCTCTCAACCGATGGTCGCCAGAAAATCGCAGAAACCATTGGCGTCAGCGTCAAAGATGTTGAGGTGATGGAACAGCGTTTATCTGGCCCTGATTCATCGCTTAATGCCACGCTCATCCAAGATGGTGAGAATGAAGCGCAAGACTTCCTCGCAGATACGAGACCGTCACCAGAGCAGGTTGTGATTGAAATTCATGATGAGGCTGTGCTTCAGAAATGGCTAAGCCAAGCCTTGCAGGAATTATCATCACGCGAGCGCATGATTATCCTAAAACGTCGCCTGACCGAAGATGGCGCTACCTTAGAAGAGCTGGGCCATGTGCTTGGTGTCTCAAAAGAGCGCGTGCGCCAGCTTGAGCATCGCGCACTTAAAAAGCTGCGCAAATCATTAGAAGAGAAGCATGATAAGCCTCTAGAACTTCTTGGTTACATCTCTTAGACTATGGCTAATTCTGGCCACCGCGAAGTGATTTGCTCTCATGCCAACACCTTATGAAGATACCACGAGGCTCCATGCCCCTTTACAACCATTCGCTTCAGGCTATCTGACGCGTGGGGCGCACAAGCTGTATTATGAGCAATCAGGTAACCCAGACGGTATTCCTGTCTTGTTTTTGCATGGCGGGCCAGGGGCCGGATTTGCGCCATCGCATCGCCGCCTTTTTGATCCCAAACGGTTTCACGCCATATTATTTGATCAGCGCGGCTGTGGTCGCTCCACCCCTTACGCGTCCTTAGATGATAATACGACTGATCATTTGGTTGAGGATATTGACGCCCTGCGCCAAGCTTGCGGTGTTGATCAAATGATTATCTTTGGCGGCTCATGGGGCAGTACCCTAGCGCTGGCTTATGGTATTGCGCATCCTGAGAGATGTCTGGGCTTTATCTTGCGCGGCATTTTCCTTGGCGGTCGTGATGAGATTGATTGGTTCCTCTATGACATGGGACGGTTCTATCCAGAAGCTTTTGCCAAGTTCCGTGATTTTCTACCACAGCGCGACCATGATAATATCCTAGACGCCTATTATCAGCGTATGACAAGTCTCTCATCAGGCCAAGCGCAAGAGGCTGCGGCTGCATGGGCCGCTTATGAAAATTCCTGTGCGACTCTCGTAGCAGAAGAGCGCAGCGCTGGTCCAAATGCGCTCGCTATTGCCCTGATAGAAGCGCATTATTTCCGGCATAATTGCTTTATGGAAGAGGGGCATATCCTGTCGCATGTCTCACGCATATCTCATCTACCGGCAACAATCATTAATGGGCGCCATGATGTGATTTGCCCCCCTGTATCTGCTGTGGCTTTGGCAGAAGCATGGGGACCAAAAGCCCGCCTTCAGTTGATTGATGATGCCGGTCATTCAGCCTTTGAAGCTGGTATCCTCTATGGTCTTTTGCGTGGTCTTGATCAGCTTTATGACCAGATTACACGGCAAAAGGCTGTCAGCCATAGCTAGGGGGCTTATCCGCAATGCAGCTTGTCAATATGCGCCAGATAAGCTATGCAACCTAAGGTAAAGATGGTTTTGTGAGGTGAGGAAAATGGCGGACGAAAAGCAAGATCGTAATTTTGGTGTGACCAATAATAATGCGGTTGATATTCATGTAGGTAAACGGATACGGCTTCGTCGGACCTTGCTTGGTCTATCACAAGAACAGCTTGGGGCTGCGCTAAACATCACCTTTCAGCAGGTACAGAAATATGAAAGAGGGGCCAACCGTGTGAGCGCCTCTCGTCTGTGGGATATCTCTCAGATTATTGATGTGCCTATTGGGTATTTCTTTGAAGATATGTCTGATGACACCATGCGGTCTAGCCCGCGCCGTGTCTCAACAGGCGAAGAGCATATGGCTGATGATGCCAAAGACCCGATGGCACGCCGTGAGACGTTGGAATTGGTGCGAACTTATTATTCCATCGCAGAGCCGCATGTCAGACGCCGCATTTCTGATATGGTCAAAGCCATTGCCACAACCATTAACGAAAAATAAAGGCGCCTCTTATGTCAGATACAACCGAACTTTCCTTTGAAGACGCGCTTCGCCAATTAGAAGAGATTGTCACAAAATTAGAACGCGGTGATATTTCTCTCGATGAGGCGATTACCGCCTATGAAAAGGGAACAGCGTTGAAAGCGCATTGTCAAAAGCGCCTAGAGGAAGCGCGTCTCAAGGTTGAAAAAATTGATGTGCCGGCTGCAGGTGATGCCGCATCATCTGCTGCACCCTTTGATCCGGCCGCACAATCGTAACGTTTTGCCTGTAAAGGCGCGTGCCTCAATTCCCTCATGACGTGGCGCACCGCGCAGTAAAGGTATCCCTATGACAGCTCCTATCGCGGCCATCATTGAACAAGATGCAGCCACTATCACTAACTATATGACATCTTATTTTGCCTCGCTCAGCGGCCCGGCAAGCCAGCTTCATGAGGCAATGGCCTATGGTGCGTTAAATGGTGGCAAAAGAGTGCGCGCCTCTTTGACCTTGTCAGCGGCGCGTCTCGCGCTCGCCCAGCAAGAGAAGGCGGTTGATGAGGCGTCATTACAGCCTGCGATTATCGCGGCAGCGGCGCTTGAATTCATACATGCCTATTCGCTTATTCATGATGATTTGCCTGCGATGGATGATGCTGACACACGTCGTGGTAAGCCATCCGCTCATATTGCTTTTGATGAAGCGACAGCGATCTTGGCAGGTGATGCCCTGCAGACAGAAGCCTTTCTCTTATTAACCAATGACGCCTTGCCAGTGGCTGTGTCGCATCAGCTTATTCGTTTGCTCGCCTCTGCGAGCGGAGCGGCTGGTATGGCTGGGGGGCAAATGCGCGATTTACAAGCCGATGAAGCGGCGCGCCAAGGCAAGCCCTTTACCGCAGCAGAAACAGAAGAGATGCAAGCCATGAAAACAGGTGCGCTGATTGCAGCGGCCCCTGTGATGGGGGCTGTGGCTGTGGGTGGTGCTGCTGGCTTGCAGGATGATTTATATCAATTTGCAGCGCCCTTAGGGCTCGCCTTTCAAATCGCAGATGATCTCTTAGATGTCACCCAAGATGGGGCCGCTTTGGGAAAGCCCGCAGGCCGTGATAAAGACCAGGGCAAAGCCAGTTTTGTGGATTTTTATGGCCTTGGTGGGGCGCAGGAATTCGCTGAAAAGCTGATGAATGACAGCCTATCTGCCCTTGCACCTTATGGCGATGGCGCGGATGAACTTCACCAAATTGCACATTTTGTGATAAACCGGTCGCACTAGTTAGCACGTATAGATAAGATAGAGATAATAGACGGGGGTTAGAGGCGCATAGTGAGCCAGCATAACACACCATTATTAGATCAAATTGAAACCATGGCGGATTTGCGTGCTTTGCCAGAAGCACAATTGCGTCAGCTTGCAGATGAAGTGCGCGCTGATATGATTAGCCATGTGTCTCATACAGGCGGTCATTTAGGCGCTGGTCTTGGGGTGGTGGAGCTCACAGTCGCGCTTCATTATGTCTTTAATACACCAGATGATAGAGTGATCTGGGATGTCGGTCATCAGGCCTATCCGCATAAGATCCTTACTGGTCGGCGCCACCAGATGCGCAGCTTGCGCCAAGAAGGCGGCTTATCTGGTTTTACCAAGCGTTCGGAATCAGAATTTGATCCTTTTGGGGCGGGGCATAGCTCAACCTCTATCTCAGCTGGCTATGGGATGGCTGTGGCGCGTGATATGCAGCGCCGCCATAACCATGTGATTGCGGTGATTGGTGATGGCGCAATGTCGGCTGGTATGGCGTATGAGGCCATGAATAATGCGGGTGCGGATAACTCTAATTTGATTGTTATCCTCAATGATAATGATATGTCGATTGCCCAGCCTGTTGGCGCGCTATCCTCTTATCTCTCGCAGCTTGTTACCTCACGTCCCTATCAGTCTCTCAAAGGCATTTTGAAAGAAGTGGCCAGCCGCTTCCCTACAGAAATTGAACAGACTGCCAAGCGGGCTCATTCCCTGGCGAAGGAGATTGTGGGGGCACAAAGCTTATTCTCGCAACTTGGCTTTACCCATATTGGCCCTATTGATGGCCATGATGTGGGACAGCTTGTGGCGCTGATGAAGAATTTGCGCGATGGAGATGTAACAGGCCCCGTGCTTGTTCATTGTGTGACTGAAAAAGGCAAGGGCCATCCGTTCCAAAGCCCGTCTTTTGAAAAATATCACGCGGTGCCAAAATTTGATGTTGTGACAGGCGAACAGGTCAAGCCAGCCAGCAATATCCCCAATTACACATCAGTCTTTGCGCAGGAATTGATCAAGCTAGCAGATGACGACCCTGCGATTGTTGCTGTGACAGCGGCGATGCCATCAGGCACAGGGCTTGATAAGGTGCAAAAAGCGCACCCGAAGAAAGTCTTTGATGTCGGGATTGCCGAACAGCATGCGGTGACCTTTGCTGCTGGTATGGCAACTGAGGGGCTGAAGCCATTTGTGGCCATTTATTCGACCTTCCTACAGCGCGGCTATGACCAGCTGGTGCATGATGTGGCGATTCAGAATTTACCAGTACGGTTTGTTATCGATCGCGCTGGTCTTGTTGGGGCAGATGGGGCAACGCATGGCGGCGTCTTTGATTTGGCTTTCCTGTCATGCCTGCCCAATATGATGATTGCCTGCCCGTCTGATGAATCAGAATTAGTGCATATGATGAAAACCTTTGCGCATTACGATGACGGACCGTCTGCCTTGCGCTTCCCTCGCGGGGAAGGGCGCGGGGTGGTAATGCCTGATACCCCAGAGATCTTAGAGATTGGGAAAGGCCGCGTGTTGTCTGAAGGCCAAGATTTGGCCATTCTGTCCCTTGGGGTCATGCTCGAAGAGGCTGAAAAAGCAGCAGCCCAGCTAGAGGCTGAGGGTATATCAGTGACCATCGCCGATGCGCGTTTTGCGAAGCCATTCGACCGCGCTTTGGTCACAAAACTGATTGAGACTCATAAAGCATTGCTCATTGTTGAGGAATCAAGCCCTGGCGGCTTCTCGGCTCATCTTCTGCAATTTGCGGCCAATGAAGGCTTGTTGCAAAAGGGCTGTGAGATTCGCGTTGCCACAATTGCCGATGACTATATTGACCATGCGGGACGCCCCGGTCAGCTTGCTATGGCTGGGATTGACGCCGCACATTTAGTCGCATTAGCCAAAGATATGTTAGGTGAGGCAGAGGCCACACGCGCCGAAGCGCCGTAAGAATTGTAAGTGATGAAGGGCACGCCCCTTCATAAGATCATGTGTAAAAGTGGGTATCATGCGAGCAGACCAATATCTGCTTGCCAATGGGTTTGTGGCAAGTCGGCAAAAAGCCAAGGAATTAATTGAAGCAGGGGCGGTTCATGTTGATGGCATCCCTCTCAAAAAAGCCAGCCAATCAATCGCGCAAGGTGCGGCGATTATCATTGATAGCCCCTTAACCAATTGGGTAAGCCGCGGCGCGCTCAAGCTTCTTGGCGGGTTGGATGCCTTTCCTGCGATCACGCCACAAGATAAAATCTGCCTTGATATTGGGGCATCGACGGGCGGCTTCACCGAGGTCTGCTTGCGTCATGGCGCAGCTCATATTTACGCCATTGATGTGGGGCATGGTCAGCTAGCGCCCTCACTCGCCAAACATCCCCGTATCACCTCTGTTGAAAAATGTAATGCGCGTTATTTAGATAACAGCCATGTACCAGAGCCGTTTCAGCTTATCGTCTGTGATGTTTCTTTCATCTCTCTGAAACTCGCACTGCCAGCTGCCATGACTTTAGCACCGCAGGGATGTGAAGCGATGTGCCTTGTGAAACCACAATTTGAAGTGGGGCGCAGCGGTCTTGATAAGGGCGGTATTGTCAAAGATGACAGCCTGCGCCAACAAGTCTTGGATGATATGGTGACCTGGTTTAAAGCCCAAGGCTGGGATGTCTTAGGGACAGCAGATAGCCCGATTACAGGGCCAGATGGGAATCACGAATTCTTACTCGCTGCCCGCAAATTATGAGGGCATGATCCCGCATTGCGCCTGATGACGCATGAGCTGGTCAAGTAAGACAATCGCCATCATCGCCTCAGCCACAGGCACGCCTCTGATGCCGACACAAGGGTCATGGCGCCCTTTGGTGCGAACATTGACCTCGTTGCCGTCAATATCAAGCGATTGCCGCTCTGTTAAAATTGACGAGGTCGGTTTGATGGCGATGCGTACCACCACATCTTGACCAGATGAGATGCCACCTAAAATGCCACCCGCATGGTTCGATGAGAAAGCAGGGCCTGTCTCACCTTGGCGCATTTCATCGCCAGCCTCTCTGCCATCAAGCGCGGCTAATTCAAAGCCAGACCCAATCTCAACACCTTTGACAGCATTGATAGACATCATCGCAGAGGCAAGCTCTGCATCTAATTTGCCATAAAGGGGCTGTCCTAACCCTGCGGGAATGCCTCTGGCCGAAATCTCTAAGATTGCGCCTGCTGATGAGCCGTCTTTGCGCACCTCATCAAGATAGGATTCCCAAGATTTCGCAGCCTCGGCATCAGCACAGAAGAACGGATTTTGGTCAATGATAGTTTCATCAAACTGGCTGCGGTCAATTTTGTGTGGGCCAATTTGAACAACTGAGCCAGTGACTTTGTAGCTGTCGCCCAAGATATGACGAAGCGCGATATCAGCGATGGCACCAGCTGCCACACGCACCGCTGTTTCACGTGCTGATGAGCGTCCGCCCCCACGATAATCGCGAATGCCATATTTGGCCTGATAGGTGTAATCGGCATGGCCAGGGCGGAATTGACGAGCAATCTCGCCATAATCTTTTGACCGCTGGTCGGTGTTCCAGATAAGCAGGCTAATAGGTGTGCCTGTTGTCTTGCCTTCAAAAACGCCGGATAGGATTTCCACCTGATCAGCTTCTTGTCTTTGGGTCACAAACCGTGATTGGCCAGGGCGACGACGATCTAGATAAGGCTGGATATCAGCCTCTGTCAGAGGCAAGCCAGGCGGCACATTATCAACAATACATCCAATGGCTTTTCCGTGGCTTTCGCCAAAGCTCGTGAATGAGAATAATTTGCCAAAGCTATTATCTGACATAGAGGGCTTCCTGATAGGGTCAGGCAGGCGCGCATGAAAGGACGCTAGCGCCTACCTCGTTAGGGTTACACAGTTGTGATGTCTGGGGCGTCAACGGCCTTCATGCCAACAACATGATAGCCACAATCGACGTGATGGGTTTCCCCTGATACACCTGATGAGAGGTCAGACAACAGATAGACACCAGCGCCCCCCACATCTTCTAATGTGACATTACGCTTCAAAGGTGAGTTATATTCATTCCATTTCAAGATATAACGGAAATCACCAATGCCAGAGGCCGCTAATGTCTTCATTGGGCCGGCTGATAGGCCATTCACACGGATGTTCTGGCCGCCAAGGTCAACAGCCAAATAGCGAACAGAGGCTTCCAAAGCGGCTTTTGCTACACCCATCACATTGTAATGCGGCATCACACGCTCAGCGCCATAATACGTCAAAGTCAGCAACGCGCCGCCATCTGTCATTAATTTTGAGGCACGGTTGGCAATCGCTGTGAAGGAATAGACAGAGATATCCATTGTCCGGTCAAAATTCTGACGCGTTGTATCGACATATTTGCCCTTGAGCTCTTCCTTGTCAGAATAGGCAATGGCATGAAGCACAAAATCAAGCTTGCCCCATTTGGCTTCTAGCTCTGAGAAGACGGCATCCACTGATGCGTCATCTGTCACATCACATTCCATAACCATCTCAGAGTTGATAGAGGCCGCTAGTGGTTCGACGCGCTTGCGTAGCGCATCCCCTTGATAGGTAAAGGCCAATTCAGCACCTTGTGCCGCAGCGGCTGATGCAATGCCCCAGGCGATTGATCTCTCATTGGCAACGCCCATAATCAGGCCACGCTTGCCTGCCATAATTCCTTGTGAACCACTCATTCTACTTTTCCCGTTTTAGTGACGTCTTACGATCTGAAGACTATGACGATGACGTTGTGCCACCCTATTGAAGGCTGTAAGTTGTGCGCTTGTTCAATTCAACCCGCTGGCCTTTTTCATAAGGACGCTTGGCATTCAATGTCACAATGCGGTTATCAACTTCGACTTCGACTTTATACCCATCAATTCTGGTTGTTGTTTCTTCCAGAACCACACGCCGCACTTCGCAGACTTCTTGCTGGCGATAGCCGACGATTTCCCCTTTTTTCTGGTTTTTCTTAGAGGCTTCATGACCTAGCAAGGCGCCAGCTACAGCACCGGCTGCCCCGCCGCCATTTGAATCTGACAATTTATTACCGATGGCTGACCCAATCAGGCCACCAACAATCAAGCCACCAATATTGCCTTCACCACCACCAGACGCTTCGCTATAAATCGGCACATCTTCAGTGCGACAAACGCGCTCATCACTTGGGACTTTGCGCACGATATTGCTTGTTAAGGTCTCAACATATGTCACAGTACCAAGCACAGATTCACTGCGTGTTTCAGCGCTCACAGGCTGGAAGATAAGAGTTGCCGCAGCGGCTGATAACGTAAGCATCGCAGATAGTTTCATGATAATCTCCCTAATTGTGTCTTATACATAATACTTTTCGCCAATTAGGGCAAATTTATGACCCTATCTTTTTTACAAAAACAATCAGCGGGCAAATGGCCGCATCTAAGGCGCGTGATTGCCGCTTGTATTCTGTTGCCAACGGCTTAGCTTAGGGATGAAACCGCTTTTTATTAAAAGAGACCTAAGATGAGCCAAAACACCCACAGCCCGCTTCATGCTGATAGCTTAACACAATCTCCGTTTGCGCTATTCCATGAATGGTTTGAAGAGGCGAAAACAACAGAGATTAACGACCCTGATGCGATGGCGCTCGCCAGTGTTGATGCCAATGGGCAGCCATCAGTGCGTGTGGTGTTGCTAAAAGAATGGTCAGAAGAGGGCTTTGTCTTTTACACCAATTATGAAAGCCGTAAAGCTGGCGAATTGCTCGCCTCTGGAAAAGCGGCTTTTACCATGCATTGGAAGTCACTGCGCCGCCAAGTCCGTGTCGTGGGGTCTGTGGAACAGGTGCCAGCGGCGCAATCTGATGCCTATTTCGCCTCTCGTCATCGGGGCTCGCGCGTCGGGGCTTGGGCATCACAGCAATCGCAACCTTTGGCAACGCGTCAGATCCTAGCGGATCGCGTCGCAGAATTTGATGAAAAATTTGCTGATGATGTGCCGCGTCCGGACCATTGGGGCGGTTTTTTGATTCGCCCGGTTGAGATTGAATTTTGGGCAGATGGCGCCTATCGCTTGCATGACCGGTTTCGTTACACACAAGATGACCAAGGCGCTTGGCAGGCCGCACGCCTCTATCCTTAAAATCAGACAGATTTTTGTCATAATGCGAACAGGGCGTTTCACCCTGTGCGTGGCATCGCAAAGCCTTTGCGCATAATAGTGTAAGGAATGTCGGATAAAGGCTTCTTTTCACTCATCACTTCTGTAGAGTGAAGATCCGGTTAGATTGTCAAAGTTAAAAGGACAGGTAAGATGAAATCACATGCTAGAGTCGTCGTGATTGGTGGCGGTGCCGTCGGTGTAGGTACATTATATCACCTTGCAAAAAAAGGGTGGTCAGATGTCGTTCTTATTGAAAGAAAAGAGCTGACATCTGGGTCGACATGGCACGCTGCAGGTTTGTTGCCGCTTTTCAACATGTCCTATTCTGTTGGTCAAATTCATAAATATTCAGTTGAGCTTTATGGTCGCCTGCAAGAAGAAACTGGCATGCATGCGGGTCTGTCTCGTGTGTCAAATATCCGTCTTGCGACAAATCAAGATCGCATGGATGAATATATGCAATATAAAGGCGTTGCTGAAACCATCGGCGTGAATGTCGAAGTGCTCACACCTGAAGAAGTGGTTGAACATTGGCCATTGGCACAAGCAGATGGTCTCATCGGTGCTATCCGTCACCCAGATGATGGCTATATCCAGCCAGCTGATTTGACACAAGCGATGGCAAAGGGCGCCCGTGATAATGGCGCAGAAATTTACCGTAATACCACAGTGACAGCGATTGAGCGTACCGAAGCTGGTGAATGGAAAATCACCACAGATAAGGGTGAAATCACATGTGAGCATGTTGTCTCATGTACAGGTAACTTTGCGCGCCAGACAGGTCGCATGGTTGGTTTAGATATCCCTGTTATCCCTGTCGAACACCAATATATTGTGACAGAGCCGCATCCTGCGATCCAAGAGCGCCAAGCCAAGGGCTTGCCAGAAATGGGCGTGCTTCGTGAATCAGACGGTAGCTGGTACATGCGCGAAGAAAATGGCGGTCTAATCCTCGGTCCTTACGAAGTGGGCGCACCGGTTTGTTATTTTGACGGCCCATCAGATGATTCAGAATATGAGCTCTTCCAAGAAGATCTTGAACGTCTCATGCCTCATATTGAATCCGCTATTCACCGCGTACCTGCTTTCGCAGAGGTTGGTGTGAAAAAGGTCTATAACGGCGCGATTGCCTATACACCTGATGGCAGCCCTATCATTGGCCCAGCTTGGGATTTGCCGAATTTCTGGCTTAATGAAGGCCACAGCTTTGGCATCACAGCCACTGGCGGCGCTGGTTGGCAGTTGGCAGAATGGATTGTCGAAGGCGAGCCAACCATTGATATGAATGGCGTTGATCCGCGTCGCTTTGGGTCCTATGCCACAAAGAGCTATCTGAAGGAAAAGAACGAAGAAGCCTATGCGAATGTCTTCACAGTTCACTACCCTGATGAAGAACGTGAAGCGGCTCGTCCTTTGCGCACAGCCCCGTGCTATGATCGCTTGAAATCAATGGGCGCGGTCTTTGGGAATAAATTTGGCTGGGAACGTGCAAACTGGTTTGCACCAGAAGGCACAGCGCAAGAAGATCATTGGTCATTCCGCCGTTCAAACTGGTTTGAGCATGTCGGCAATGAAGTCAAGAATGTGACTGAAAATGTCGGTGTTCTTGACATGTCTGCTTTCGCAAAATGCCGTGTTGAGGGTCCAGGCGCAGAAGCGTTCCTAGAGCATCTCACCGCGAATAAATTGCCACGCAAAAAAGGCCGTATCACATTGGCGCATGCGTTGGCACCACGCGGCGGAGTGCATTCAGAATTCACCATCATGCGTGAATCAGATGATAGCTTCTATATCGTATCAGCAGGCGCGGCACAGCGTCTTGACCATGATTGGATTAAAAAGCATATGCCAACCGATCGGTCTGTGACATTCACAGATTTGACAAACTCAATGGGTGTGTTGGTGCTGGCAGGGCCAAAGTCACGTGAGCTCTTGCAGCGTTTGACCTTGTCTGATCTCTCGAATGAAGCCTTCCCATGGTTGTCAGCGCAAAAGATTGATGTGCATTTGGCACCATCTATCGCAGCGCGTGTGAACTTTGTTGGTGAATTAGGCTGGGAATTGCACCACCCAATCGAATATCAAAACCATATCTTTGACGCCTTGTTCAAAGCCGGGTCAGATCTTGGTATCAAGCCATTTGGTATTCGTGCAATGGATGCGATGCGCCTTGAAAAATCATACCGCATGGTTGGCACAGAGATGTCGATTGAATATGCGGCATTGGAATCTGGCCTAGACCGTTTCGTGAACCTCAAGAAAGATGATTTCATCGGTCGTGACGGTTTGGTCGCATGGCAGGAAAAAGGCTTTGCCAACCAGTTTGTCACCTTGAAAGTACATGACACTGTCGATGCTGACCCGATTGGCGGTAACCCTATCTATCAAAATGGTGAGCTTGTGGGCCGTTGTACCTCAGGCGGCTATGGGTTCCGTGTGGGCTATTCCATCGCGTTGGCTATGGTCAAGCCGGAACTAGCTGAGATTGGTCAGACATTCGAGATTGATATTCTAGGGCAACGTTTCACAGCAGAAGTGATTGAGGAATCACCTTTCGATCCGCAAAACGCCTGCTTGCGTGCCTAAGGGTATAACGGGACTAGCTAACATTTCATTGTCACAATTTATGTCAAAAAGGACAACAAAATGAGTGAACAAACAACTGAAAGACGCAGCCGCCGCGGCGGTGGCAGAGATGCACGTCGCAGTGCGCGTGGTGGTGCCGGTGCAGAGCAGGCAGCCCCATATATCACACGCCAGATTGAGCCTGTTGATATCCTCTCTGATGAGGCTTGTGAAATCATTGAAAATAATGCCGAAACCATTTTGGAAGAAATTGGCATTGATTTCCGTGATGATGCCGAAGCGCTCTCAATCTTGAAGGATATTGGCTGTGATGTAAAAGGCGAGCGTGTCCATTTCCCACGCGGCTTGGCCCGCAAGATGTGCGAAACAGCACCATCACAATTCACACAGCATGCACGCAACGCGTCTCGCTCTGTTGAGATTGGCGGTAAGAACACAGTGTTTGCTCCTGTTTATGGCCCACCATTCGTCCGTGATTTGAATAATGAGCGCCGCTATGCAGAACTAGAAGACTTCCAAAATATTGTGAAGCTTGTCTATATGCTGCCAGGTCTTCACCATTCAGGCGGCACGGTCTGTGAACCTGTGGATGTGCCCATTACCAAGCGTCACTTGGATATGATTTATACGCATTTGCGTTATTCAGATAAGCCATTTATGGGGTCTGTCACAGCGCCAAACCGGGCCCAGGATTCGGTTGATATGGCGAAAATCGTGATGGGTGATGAGTTTGTTGATAACAACACAGTCATGGTCTCATTGATCAATGCCAACTCACCTATGACATGGGATGATACTATGCTAGGGGCGTTGAAAGTCTATGCCCGCCATAATCAAGGTGTGATCTTATCACCCTTTATCTTAGCTGGTGCGATGTCACCTGTATCTGTTGCTGGTACGCTGGCTCAGACATTGGCAGAAGCCATGTCAGGCATCGCCTTCACCCAAGCGGTTAACCCAGGCGCACCTGTAATCTTTGGTAGCTTTGCTAGCTCTATCTCCATGCAGACAGGCGCCCCAACATTCGGTACGCCAGAGCCGGCAAAAGTGCTCTATGGTTGTGCGAAATTGGCGCGTCGTCTCGGTGTGCCCTTCCGCTCCGGTGGGTCCCTTACAGCCTCTAAGACAGCTGATGCGCAAGCAGCCTATGAATCAGCAAATACCATTATCCCAACAGTTATGGGCGGCGTGAATTTTGCGCTTCACTCAGCGGGCTGGATGGAAGGCGGTCTTGTGTCTGACTATGCGAAGCTGTTGCTTGATGCTGATCAGTTGACGATGATGGGATCACTGACAGGTGGGATTGATATCTCAGATAATGGCCAGGCAATGGATGCCTTGCGCGAGACAGGTCCAGGTCAGCACTTCCTTGGCTCATCACATACACAAGCGAACTTTGAAGATGCGTTCTGGCGTTCCTCATTGGCGGATAATACAACCTTTGAACAATGGTCATCAGAGGGCTATGTGGAATCACATGACCGCGCCCGTGCCCGTGCCAAAGAGATGCTGGCTGCTTATGAGGCACCGCATCTTGATGAAGGCATCAATGAGGCGTTGTTGGCCTTTATAGCCAAGCAAAAAGAAGCGCTCCCAGATAGTGAGTTCTAATCTAGGACACCCAAACAAAAAAGGCTGGCACTTCTGCCAGCCTTTTTTTATGTCATATCTATGTGGGGTTAGGCTTTCACCTGACAACCACAATCAAGTGCGGCATCAGCAAGGTATGAGACCACATAATCGGTAAAGCTTGTGCGGCACAGAACGAGCCAGCTATCATCAGCGCAACAGATTAGCGTGACACCAGCGTGCGATAAAATCGTTTGTGCGACATCGCCAGCCTTGAAATGATCTTTATGAAGATCAAGCGCACAGCCTTTTGCCAAAACAGCGCGGATGCTATCACCTGATAGCTTAAGGCATGTCATCGCATCTGTGATATCTGTTACGGCCATATGCGTGTTACTACCAGCATCATTGATTTGCTGCGCTAACGCGGCTTCTGCACCAGCCTCCACCAGAAGCATCACCTCGTCAGGGCCAAGCCAAACAGCATAACGCTCACCAGCTTTGTTCATGCGGTTAGACGCGGCATTCGTATCGAACCCAACGATTTTAGTGACAGCTTTATGGAAGGCACCATCACAACGCAGGTTTAATTTCCCCTGAAAAGCGATCTCTTCAATCACCAATCCAGGCTTACCACCTTCAGGATGGGGGTGAGAGACGGCTTGAATGCCATGAAATGCAGAATTCCCCTGCAAGCCGGGCTTTGCTTGACTAGCCATTGAGACGCTCTCCTTTTGGATCGTAAAATACCGTGTCAGTGATAACAGCCTCGATAGGGTCCTGACCATCTAACATCGGGAAATACACCTTTGTGCCTTTCAAAGCATGACCATTTTTCAATAAGGCCATCGCAATCGACTTCTTCAGATTTGGTGAATAATAAGAAGATGTCACCTGACCTAGCATTGCCATTGGCATTGGCTGGTTCGGGTCTAGCACAGCATGGGCACCCTCTGGGATGACTTGCTTTGGATCCGTTGTCAAAAGACCAACCAGCTGCTTACGCTCTGTGTTCGCCATTGATTTGCGTTCCAAGGCACGCTTCCCGATAAAGTCTTCCTTCTTCTTTGAAACAATCCAATCCATACCCAAATCAAGAGGTGTGACCGTGCCATCTGTTTCCTGACCAACAATGATGAAGCCCTTTTCCGCACGAAGCACGTGCATCGCTTCTGTGCCATATGGTGTGATACCATGTGGCGCGCCTGCTTTCATCAAAGCTTTCCATAGCGCAAGACCATAGCGTGCTGGCACATTAATCTCATAGGATAGCTCACCTGTGAAAGAGATGCGGAATAGACGAGCTGGCAGACCTGCGATATGGGCATCCTTCATGCTCATGAAGGGGAAGGCCTCATCTGACAAATCAGCATCGCATCCGGCATCCATCAGGATTTGCTTGGCAAGCGGGCCTGACAGGGTTGCAACTGACCATTGCTCTGTCACAGATGTGAGGTGCACATCTAGCTCAGGCCATTCGGTCTGGAGCCATTCTTCCAACCAATCAAGCACGCCAGCTGCGCCACCTGTTGTGGTTGTCATATGGAAGTGATTTTCCCCAAGGCGTGTTGTCACGCCATCATCCATGACCATGCCATCATCTTTGAGCATCAAGCCATAGCGGCAACGACCGACCGGCAACTTGCTCCACGCATTGGTATAGATGCGGTTCAAGAATTCAGCAGCATCCTTACCGCGGATATCAATCTTGCCCAAGGTTGAAGCATCAAGCAAACCAGCGGTTTGACGGGCGGCCACAACCTCGCGGTTGACGGCCTCTTCCATGGTCTCGCCATTTTGCGGGTAATACCAGGCGCGCATCCACTGACCAACATGCTCATAGGTTGCGCCAGCCTCTTTATGCCAGCTATCCATGCGTGTTGTGCGGATCACATCAAACAGGCCTTTAATATCACGGCCTGCAATCGCCCCGATATTTGTCGGGCTATAGGGCATACGGAATGTTGTGGTTCCCACATTCGGGATTTCATTCTGTAGCGAGTTCGCCAAAATGCCGAGCGCGTTAATATTGGAGGTTTTCCCCTGATCAGTCGCCATACCAGTTGTGGTGTAGCGCTTCACATGTTCCACTGAATGATAGCCTTCACGCACAGCCAATTTAATGTCTGAGCCTGTAACATCATTCTGGAAATCAACAAAGGCTTTGTCACCTTGACCAGCGGGCAGGCCGTTTGCAATCGCCCATGTCGCCACCGGCTGATAAGATTGCTTTGGCGCAGCGACCTCTGGCTGTGCCACTTCATCAGCAGATAGTGATAGACGGCTCAGCGCTTTTAACGCGACCTTGCTGGCTTCTTTCAAGCCTTTGGCAAGGTCAAATACGCCATTGGCAGCACCAACAGATTGTTCATTTTCATGCACGCTTGAGGGGGAGAAACAAAGCTGTTTATCATCCCATTTCAACTTACCACGTGCCTGAGAATGCAAGTGAACAGCTGGTGATAAGCCACCAGACATGAGCACAAGATCACAATCCATATGGCGTGCTTCGCCTGTTACCTCTGCGCCATCTTCTGACACAGGGCATACTTCAACCGTGCCCACACGTAGCTTACCAGCAGCTGTGGTAACAGCATGACCAGCAAGCACCTCAATCCCAGCCTCTTTCACTTGTTTTACAAGCGGCCCCTTTGGAGCAGAGCGGATATCGGCAATAGCACGGATGAAAATGCCATGCTGGTGAAGCGCAAGCGCTGTGCGATAGGCATCATCATTATTCGTGCTGATCACCACACGGCGACCTGGCAAGGCACCATAGCGGTTGGCATAAAGACGTGCCGCACCGCTTAGCATCACACCTGGTAAATCATTGCCAGAGAAGACAAGCGGTCTTTCATGCGCGCCAGTGGCCAAGATAACTTCGCTCGCCCGTACCTTCCAGATACGCTGACGCGGCAGATGCGCAGGACGATTAGGAAGATGGTCTGTCACTTTTTCGCACAATGTGAGGAAGTTGTGGTCCATATAGCCAAACACTGATGTGCGCGGCAATAATGTCACATTTTCCATAGCGCTAAGCTTCGCAACCAAATCAGCAATGAAGGCAGAGCCTTCTTGGCCATCAATGGTGACATCGCTTTCACCTAGCAACCAGCCGCCAAATTCATTTTGCTCATCAGCTAGAATCACGCGCGCGCCTGACAAAGCGGCTTGATAGGCTGCCATCAAACCTGTGGCACCACCACCTGCAACAAGCACTTCACAATGCGCGTGGGTATGCTCATAGCGGTCTGGATCTTGTGGGTCATCGGCGACTTTACCAAGACCAGCGGCATGACGAATCACATGCTCATAGCTCATCCAGAAAGAGGCTGGCCACATAAAAGTCTTATAGTAAAAGCCTGCTGGGAAGAATCGGCTGAGGAGTGAGTTCACCGCCCCAACATCCACCTTCAGAGAGGGGAAGCGGTTTTGGCTCTCAGCGACAAGGCCGTCATAAATCTCAACCTGTGTCGCACGCAGGTTAGGCTCAGCATAAGCGCCAGCGCCCACACGCACCAAGGCATTGGCTTCTTCAGCACCCGCCGCCATGATACCGCGCGGTCTGTGATATTTAAAAGAGCGCCCGACCAAATGGACCCCATTCGCGATCAAGGCAGAGGCAAGTGTATCACCTTCAAACCCTTCATAGCGCTTGCCATCAAAGGAAAAGCTTACTGTTTTTGACCGGTTCACACGCCGCTAGTCGGGGAACGCATTGGATCAGCTTTGCGAAAGAGTCCCATTATTTGGCTCCCTTCTTCTTGGTTTGAACAGCGGCTTTTTCAGCTTCTGATGAGCGGCGCCAATTCGTGGCATAGGCCTCTTTGCCCGCTTTGGTCTTTGGCATCTGACCCATCGCATAAATTTCGATAATCTCATGGCTCACAGTGTCACGCACCATATTGAACCAGCGGCGGCAACCAGCGGCATGGCGCCATCTCTCTAGAAACACCCCTTTCGGGTTGTGACGATAGAAAAGATAATCGGCAAATTGCGCATCTGTGATGCTGTTCTCAGCAAGGGGGCGTGCGATATGGGCTTCCCCACCGCAGCTAAATTCCGCTTCATCACGCGGCCCACAATGAGGGCAAGAAATCAATAACATAGGCTCATCCTCTTCCTAGTGGGCCACGCCAGCGGCGCCATGTTCGTCAATCAAATAACCGGTTTCAAATCGCTTCAGCGCATAAGGCTCGGCAATTTTATTGGGGCGGTCATTGGCAATCAAATCGGCAAAGACATGACCAGAGCCAGGTGTCGCTTTAAAGCCACCTGTGCCCCATCCACAGTTGAAATATAACCCATCAACATCTGTCTTGGAGATGATAGGCGAGGCATCAGGACAGGTATCAACAATACCGCCCCAATGACGCAGCATCCGCAGACGAGATAGGAATGGGAACAGCTCAACAGCGGCGGCTAACATATGCTCTGGCACAGGATAGCTGCCGCGCTGGGCGTAAGAGTTATATTTATCAACACCGGCGCCTAGCACCATCTCACCCTTGTCAGATTGGCTGATATACATATGCACGGCATTTGACATGATAACGGTATCAAGTACTGGCTTAATCGGCTCAGATACCAAGGCTTGCAGTGGGCGAGAGGCAAGCGGCATACGAATGCCAGCCATTTCTGCCACGACTGATGAATGGCCTGCTACGACAACACCAACCTTCTTGGTTTTGATGAGGCCTTTTGTTGTCTCAATCCCTGTGATTTTACGGCCTTGGCGCTTGAGGCCCGTTACCTCACAATTCTGGATGATATCAACGCCGAGATCGTCCGCGGCTCTGGCATAGCCCCAGGCTACCGCGTCATGGCGGGCTGTTCCCCCGCGCTTTTGCAGGAATCCACCCATGATAGGATAGCGGATATTCTGGTCAATATTGATGCAAGGCACGAACTCTTTAATTTGTTCTGGCGTTAGGATATCAGAATCAATCCCGTTTAACCGGATCGCATGGACACGACGTGACATCTCACGAAGCTCACCCCAGCTATGGGCGATGGTTAACACGCCGCGCTGCGAGAACATGATGTTGAAGTTCAAATCCTGCGCCAGGCCTTCCCATAGCTTCAACGCATGGTCATAGATGGCAGCTGATTCATCCCACATATAGTTGGAGCGGATGATTGTGGTGTTACGGCCCGTATTACCGCCGCCAAGCCAGCCTTTTTCAATCACCGCGATATTGGTCATATTGTGGACAGATGCCAGATAATAGGCTGTGGCAAGCCCATGGCCACCGCCGCCAATAATCACCGCATCATATTCGGCTTTTGGCTCAGCATGACGCCAGGCTTGTTGCCAATTTTGGTGATATGACATCGCGTTCTTTGCCAAAGAAAAAGCAGAATAGCGCTTATTTGCGCCTCCTAAACCCTTGGTGCCGCGATCAATTTCAGAATCGGCCATCTCTTGCTCCCACAATCAGTGCTGATAGGCTGTGTTTTTCACAAATTTATCAGGTTTTTTATCACAATATCTAATATTTACATCAGGCGATTTGGTAAATTTTTCACCATCCGACTAGCATTAGTCGATACCATGCCAAAGCCGCCTAAAAAACCTGTCTTTTGCCCGACAGCGCCTAATAATCGGACGACATGAGGTCATTTTGTGTGATGGCAAAATGCCTTTGCCAACCTTGCCAGTGCCTGCCATTCGCGCTATCCTCATAAGCCGGCCATAATAGATGGTAGCCACTAAAAATAAAGCCTTAGGGACAGATTATGACTCTCTACACCCCAATCATAGAACAGCATGCGATGATGATGAGTTGGCGCCATGAGCTGCATCAACATCCTGAGACCTGCTATGAAGAGGTGTGGACGTCTGATTTCATTGCGGCGCAGCTTGCCTCTTTCGGCCTTGATGTGCATCGAGGCCTTGGCCAAACCGGTGTTGTGGGTGTGTTAAAGGGCCAGTCTGATCAGGGGCCTGCTATTGGTCTGCGCGCTGATATGGATGGCCTGCCGATGGTTGAGGCGAATGAGTTTGCGCATAAGTCTTTGACCGAGGGGCGTATGCATGGCTGCGGGCATGATGGTCATATGACGATGTTGCTCGGCGCTGCCCGTTATCTCAGCCAAACGCGCCAGTTCAATGGTACGGTCTATTTCATTTTTCAGCCTGCTGAAGAAGGCGGCGCTGGTGGCAAGGCGATGATTGAAGATGGCCTATTCACACGCTTCCCGATGGACACAATTTGGGGCATGCATAATTGGCCAGGCCTCGCAGTGGGTCAAATTGCTGTGCATGATGGCGCCTGTATGGCGTCTGCTGACCATTTTGAGATTACCATTCACGGCCGTGGTGGTCATGCGGCGATGCCACATCAATCAGCTGATCCTATTCTTGCCGGCACAGCCCTGGTGCAAAATTTACAAGCTATCGTCTCACGCCATATTGATCCGCTTGATTCAGCCGTAGTCTCTATCACCGCTTTGCAAGGGGGGGAGGCATTCAACGTTATCCCGGATAGCCTAACCATTCGAGGCACAGCACGGGCCTTGCAGGCCACAACACGGGCTACTCTGGAATCACAGATTAGGCATATGACAACCGAAACGGCCGCTGCTCATGGCACGAGCGCGACAATTGATTGGCGGGCGGGCTATCCCCCAACCATCAATCATCCCGCTGAAGCAGGGCGTGCGGCGTCTGTTGCGGCCAGCCTGATTGGCGAAGAGAATGTGCGTCGTAATCCGCCCGCTTCAATGGGGGCAGAAGATTTCGCTTATATGTTAGAAGGCTGTAAGGGCGCTTATATCTGGATTGGCGCAGGGCCAGCAGAGCCTGGCAAGATGCTACATAATACAAGCTATGATTTTAATGATGAGATACTACCTCTTGGCGCGAGCTAT